>NZ_JBXWQI010000012.1:0-139244 GCF_059612305.1 Ruegeria sp. CDSA033
GTCTTGCCGTGGTCAACGTGGCCAATCGTGCCGATGTTGACGTGCGGCTTATTACGCTCAAACTTTTCCTTTGCCATTCCTCAGGCGCCCTTTTGCGATTGGGGGGACCCGTGGTCCCGTGGTTACATCTGCGCGCGCGAGATATTTGGTTCAAAGGGGAAAATCAAGCACATCCTGCGTTAAAAGCTGGTTAAGACGCCGGATTTTGGGTGACCTCGACGGATTCCAACGGCTGGATCAGGTCGGGACGCTTGTCGAACCAGCCGTTGTCCTTGTGTTCCTCGGCCAGCCATTCCTCGACACGATCGGCAACCTTGAGCGCCAATCCGTCCATTTGCTCTTCTCTGGTGCGGGTATGCCCGGATCCCGTAAGAGCGCTTTCACCGGTCGTGTCTTCAAGAACCTGGAACTGTTTGCCTTTGGCCAGAAACTCTTTTTTGCGCACGTCATAAACATTCACCAGAACGATTGCTGTGCTTTTGGGATTGTAGATCACAGGCACACCCGGAGGGGCCAGCATAAACCCCTCAAGACTGATTCCTATGTCGTATTCCTGGGCACCCTCATACCTGCCAAGCCGAATATTCACGGCGTTCTGAATGGCGTCTTCCCACTCTTTAGGTGTCGCTTCCCGCGACACCGGCCCCTTCCGGGCCTTTTCAGCAAAGGCATAATTGACGCGCAATTTGAATTCGCCCAGCGACTCAGGCTCTTCATAAACCTGTGTCTGCGTGCACGCGCCCATCAGGGCCAGTCCGGTAATCAGGGTCAAAGCTCGCAACATGTTCTCGTCTCGATATGCCTGTTTTTCTTTGATCTAGCGCAACGATACGGCTTGTGCCAAGCCGTATCGGCAGAAATCCACTTGCAAGCGCGCTTGCTCACGAAAATTTATAGTCGCGCGGGAACCCGTAGGGTGTCTTTTTGCCAACGCTGGCCCGTTTGGCCAGCCACTGTGACATGTCCGCCTCGTGCCGCGTCTTGTCGCCGCCCATGGACCACCTCAGCCCCTCTTCCCAATTGAAGGTGGTGATGTCGGACAGGCCGCCATCCAGTTCCAGTGTCCCCTGTCGGCCGCGCGCCATATTGTATTTTTGCAGGCGTACACCCTTACCGCGCCCCATTTCGGGCAGCTCTTCCACTGGGAACACCAGGAACTTGCCGTTCTGCGACACGACCGCGACGTGGTCGCCCGAAACGGGCTTACAGATCATCGCCGTCTCATCGGCTTTGACGTTCAGCACCTGCTTACCGTTGCGGGTCTGGGCCAACACGTCATCTTCGGGCACCATGAACCCGTTGCCCGCGTCTGACGCCACCAACAGCTTGCGCCCTGGTTTGTGGATCAGTATGTCGATGATCTGTGCCTCGTTCGGCAGGTCGACCATCAGGCGCAGCGGTTCGCCCATACCGCGCCCGCCCGGCAGATTGGCGGCGCTGAGCGTGTAGAATCGCCCGTTCGAGGCAAACACCAACAAGCGGTCAGTCGTCTCAGCGTGGAATATGAAACGCGGGCCGTCGCCGTCCTTGAACTTTAACTCGCGCTTCAGGTCGATGTGACCCGTCATGGCGCGAATCCAGCCCATCTGAGAGCAGACAACCGTGATCGGTTCTTTGTCGATCATTGCCTCAAGCGGTACTTCTTCAACCTGCCCGGCTTCGGCAAATTGGGTTCGGCGCGCGCCACCTTCATAGTCTTTACCAAAGGTCTTCTTGGTCTCTTTCAACTGCTCGGCGATTTTGGCCCATTGCAGGGCCGGGTCGGCCAGCAGGTCTTCGAGATTGGCCCGTTCCAGCATCAATGCGTCACGTTCGCGGACCAGTTCCATCTCTTCCAGACGGCGCAAGCTGCGCAGGCGCATGTTGAGGATCGCGTCGACCTGAACCTCAGACAATTCGCCCTCGCCCGGCTTGGGCGAGACATAGTCGGCCTCGCTGGTGGCGCGAATATGGTCGATGCCCCAATCCTCGCGCATCAGCGCTGCCTTGGGATCATCGTCATAGCGGATGATGTCGATCACACGATCCAGGTTCAGGAAGGCGACGATAAAGCCTTCCAACACCTCCAACCGGTGGTCGATCTTGGCCATACGGTGGCGCGAACGGCGCAGCAGCACCTCTTGCCGGTGATCAAGGAAGGCGCGCAGCACTTCCTTCATCGAACAAACCTTGGGCGTCACCCCGTCGATCAGCACGTTCATGTTCAGGCTGAATCGCACCTCAAGGTCCGAGCTGCGGTAAAGCATGCCCATCAAAACCTCAGGGTCCACGTTCTTGGAGCGCGGTTCGAGGATCAGGCGGATGTCATCTGCGGATTCGTCGCGTACGTCGGCAAGGATCGGGATTTTCTTGGTCTGGATCAGTTCCGCGATCTTTTCGATCAGTTTGGATTTCTGAACTTGATAAGGGATCTCGGTGACAATGATCTGCCATTGGCCGCGACCCAGATCTTCGACCTCGTATTTGCATCGCAGGCGGAACGATCCGCGCCCGGTGCGATAAGCCTGCGCAATGTTCTCAGGTGGCTCGACGATAATGCCACCAGTCGGGAAGTCCGGCCCCGGTACATAGTTCAGCAACGTATCATCACGCGCATCCGGTACCTTGATCAGATGCAGACAGGCATCGCACAGTTCGGCGATGTTGTGGGGCGGGATGTTCGTCGCCATACCCACCGCGATCCCGCTGGACCCATTGGCCAACAGATTCGGAAACTGCGCCGGCAACACGACCGGCTCGGACAGTGTGCCATCATAGTTGTCGCGGAAATCGACGGCGTCTTCGTTCAGCCCCTCAAGCAACGCTTCGGCCACGATAGTCATCCGCGCCTCGGTGTAACGTGACGCCGCCGGGTTATCACCGTCGATGTTGCCAAAGTTGCCCTGCCCGTCGACCAGCGGGTAGCGAACGTTGAAATCCTGCGCCAGACGCGCCATCGCGTCATAAATCGCGGCATCGCCATGCGGGTGATAGTTGCCCATCACGTCGCCGGAAATCTTGGCGGATTTACGGAACCCGCCGGTTGCACTGAGTCGAAGCTCGCGCATCGCATAGAGGATTCGCCTGTGCACAGGCTTCAGCCCATCGCGCGCATCAGGCAATGCCCGGTGCATGATGGTGGACAGCGCATAGGTCAGATAGCGTTCACCAATCGCGCGGCGCAGCGGTTCAGCTATCTCGCCCCCATTGTCGGGGGCCTCCATATTGGGGTCGTCGATCGTATCGTTCATATATGATGTGATACGCCGCAAGCGCGCGCTGGTAAAGCAATCAGCTTAGATTTTGCTGGGGACAAGTCGCGCTTTTTGCAACAGGGGGAGCCAAGTCTCGGAATTCCCCCGGTTTTCGACTCGGACCGCGAAATATGGTAGGCTGTCTTCATTAGACTGCTGCCAATTTCTTGTACCTAACGATTGACTTGGGGGATGCGCCATGACGCGCCTTATTATTTTGACTTTCACTGCACTTGGCTGGTGTTTTTACGTTATGAGCGGCGGACCAGATTTCGAACCGCGCGGCTTGCGGAGCGATCAACCCGTACGCGTTGCTTCTGCATCCCAGCCTGCGGCAGTAGCACCCGCCCGGGTTGAAGAACTTGTGACCAATGTGGCCGTACGGGCCCCGACGGTGCGTGCACAACCCCAACCTGAACCCGAAGAGATCGTGCAGATCGTGGCCGAACCAGCCAGCCTTCAGTCTCTGTCCGGCATCTCGGTGTTCGATGATCAGAGCGCAAACATCACGCTTGCTTCGCTGGAAGACGGCGTGGCGGGTTTGCGTCAGACCGATGATGCGCCCCTGCCGGAAACATCAGAGGCCGCGGCGATTCCCGAACCTGAAAAAGACATCCGCGAAATCTCGGGAACGCGGGTGAACATGCGCGATGGGCCCGGCACCATATACCCAATTGTCGGCAAAGCGGCCATCGGACAAAAGGTCGAAGTGCTGAGCGATTCCGGAACCGGCTGGCTGCGCCTGCGCGTGTTGCCCGCGCAACAGGTCGGTTGGATTTCCGCCTCACTGGTTCGAAAAATTCAAAACTGACGCTGCACCGTCATTGTCCTGACCCACACCTCGCAATAGCTTTGGCCTGAATTGAAGGTCAGGAAGATCATGCAGAAAACCATTCTTATCACCGGCTGCTCGTCCGGCATCGGTCTGGACGCGGCACACGGTATGCGTGCGCGCGGCTGGCGTGTCTTTGCATCCTGCCGCCAGCAGCGTGATTGCGACCGGCTGCGCGCGCAAGGCTTTGAAAGCCCGCGCATAGACTATACCGACGCCGCAAGCATCGCATCAGGCCTGACCGAAGTGCTTGAGGCCACCGGAGGTACGCTGGATGCGCTGTTCAACAACGGAGCGCACGGCTTGCCCGGCGCAGTTGAAGATCTGCCGACCGAAGGGCTCCGCGTGATATTCGAGGCCAACTTCTTTGGTTGGCATGAACTCACCCGACTGGTGATTCCGGTCATGCGCGCGCAGGGGCACGGGCGAATCGTTCAGAATTCGTCGGTTCTGGGCCTGGTGGCCTTCCCATGGCGCGGCGCATATGTCGCCACAAAGTATGCCATTGAAGGCCTTACCGACACGCTGCGTCTGGAACTTGCCGGAACGAATATCAAGGCCATCCTGATCGAACCCGGCCCAATCACGTCGAAAATCCGCGAGAATTCGATCCCCTTCTTCGAGCGTTTCATCAACTGGGAGAACTCGGCCCTGCGCGAAAAGTACGAGGCTTCGCTGTTGAAAAGACTGTACGAATCCTCAGGCCCGGACCGTTTCGAACTGCCCGCATCAGCGGTGACCGACAAGCTAGCCCATGCGGTTGAATCAAAGAGACCGCGCGCGCGCTACTATGTCACCACGCCAACCTATATCGCCGGTTATCTGCGCCGCCTTTTGCCCACCCGCACCATCGACCGCATTCTGTCGGACGTCTGAGGCGAAATTACCCGTTCGCTTTTCATGTACATGAGGCTAGATGATAGCCAAACGAAACAAGAAACGCGGACGGTGTGCTTATGGACCTTTTGATGGTCATTTTGCTGTTGGCCATGGCGGCGGTTGTCGTCGTGCTGGCGATCGGCATCTCCAATTTCGGCAAAAGCGGCAAAGCTGCTGCAATGAAAAGCAACAAGATGATGCGTCTTCGCATCCTGTTCCAGTTCATTGCTGTGGTGCTGATCGTGCTCTACGTCTACCTGCGCGGACAAGGAGCTCAATAAATGGTCGTTCTGAACAAGATTTACACCCGCACCGGCGATGATGGAAAAACTGCCCTGGGCAACGGCGAACGTGTCGCCAAGTATTCTGGTCGCGTAGCCGCGTATGGGACCGTTGACGAACTGAACGCTTTTGTTGGCGTTGCTCGGACCGAGGCGGAAGGCGACGTCGATGCCGCCCTGGCGCGCATTCAAAACGACCTATTCGATCTGGGCGCAGATTTCTGTCGCCCCGACATGGAAAAAGACGCCGAGGCCGATTACCCGCCCCTACGCATCGTTGCATCTCAGATTGATCGGTTGGAAGTCGAGATTGACGTGATGAACGAAACGCTGGAGCCGCTGCGCAGCTTCATCTTGCCCGGTGGGTCGCGTCTGGCAGCGAATCTGCATGTCTGCAGAACCGTATCCCGCCGCGCCGAACGCCTTGCGGTCGAATTGACCAACATGGAGCCCGTGAACGCAGTCGCGGTGAAATACCTCAATCGTCTGAGTGACTGGTTTTTTGTTGCCGCCCGCTGCGCCAACGAGAACGGTACTGCGGATGTTTTGTGGGTTCCGGGCGCAAACCGCTGAAGTTGGCGCGGGATCCGGCGAACCCTGCAGCGACCAACAAAGCAAAACCCCAGCCAAACGGGTGGGGCCCAAAGCTCTGGCACCGGCCACCAAAGCAATAAAATTTCACGCCGTTGCGTCAAAATACATGAAACGCGACGTCTCAAGTTCATGACGTGACGATTTTGCCCTGTTGCAGCGTGAACTGAGACGCTATTCAGTCCCCCGAGAGCATTGGTGGAGTCGCTTCGCGGCTTACCGTTTTTTGTGAGGAGCAAGCGCAAAATGAAGGTACTCGTGCCTGTCAAACGCGTGATTGACTATAATGTGAAAGTTCGCGTGAAAGCGGACGGTAGCGGTGTTGATCTCGCCAATGTCAAAATGTCGATGAACCCGTTCGACGAAATCGCTGTGGAAGAAGCGATTCGCCTGAAAGAAGCAGGCAAGGCTGACGAAATCGTTGCGGTTTCGATTGGCGTCAAGCAATCGCAGGAAACCCTGCGCACCGCACTGGCCATGGGCGCTGACCGCGCCATTCTGGTTGTTGCCGCCGATGACGTCCATCAAGACATCGAACCGCTGGCCGTTGCCAAGATCCTGGCCAAAGTGGTCGAGGAAGAGCAACCCGGCATCGTTTTGGCTGGTAAGCAAGCGATCGACAACGACATGAACGCTACCGGTCAGATGCTGTCGGCCCTGCTGGGCTGGTCGCAAGGCACCTTCGCGTCCGAGCTGGACATCGAAGGCGACAGCGCCAAGATCACCCGTGAAGTTGACGGCGGCCTGCAGACCATCAGCGTCAAGATGCCGACCATCGTCACTGTTGACCTGCGCTTGAACGAGCCGCGCTATGCGTCTCTGCCGAACATCATGAAGGCGAAGAAAAAGCCGCTGGACGAGAAAACCGCCGCCGATTACGGCGTCGACGTCACCCCTCGTCTGGAAGTCGTCAAAACCGAAGAGCCGCCGGCACGTGCTGCTGGTATCGTCGTCGGCTCGGTTGATGAGCTGGTTGAGAAACTCAAAGAAGCGGGGGCTGTGTAATGGCTGTTCTTCTTCTCGCAGAAGTCAACAATGGCGAACTGGCGATGGACGCCACCGCCAAGGCTGTCACTGCCGCAAAGGCACTGGGTGACATCACCGTTTTGGCCGCGGGCGGTTCTGCCGCTGCTGCCGGTGAGGCCGCCGCCAAGATCGACGGTGTGTCCAAGGTACTGGTTGCCGAAGACGCGTCGCTGGGCCACCGCCTAGCTGAATCGACCGCGGCCCTGATCGTCGGTCTGGCTGATGGTTATGAGCACATCGTTGCTCCTGCCACCACCGACGCCAAGAACGTGATGCCGCGCGTTGCAGCCCTGCTGGACGCGATGGTGATCTCCGATGCATCTGGCGTGGTTGACGGCTCGACTTTTGAGCGTCCGATCTATGCGGGCAACGCGATCCAGACCGTGAAGTCACACGATGCCAAAAAAGTCGTCACCTTCCGTACCGCGTCCTTTGACGCGGCTGGCGAAGGCGGCTCGGCGGCGGTTGAAACCATCTCGGTCGGTGACAACCCAGGTCTGTCGTCATGGGTCGAGGACAAGGTTGCCGCGAGCGACCGTCCGGAACTGACCTCGGCTGGCGTTGTTGTCTCGGGCGGCCGTGGTGTCGGCTCGGAAGAGGACTTCAAACTGATCGAAGGTCTTGCTGACAAGCTGGGCGCCGCAGTTGGCGCATCGCGCGCCGCCGTGGACTCGGGCTATGCACCGAACGACTGGCAGGTCGGTCAGACCGGTAAGGTTGTTGCACCCGATCTGTATGTCGCGATCGGCATCTCGGGCGCGATTCAACACTTGGCTGGTATGAAAGACTCGAAAGTCATCGTTGCGATCAACAAGGACGAAGAAGCGCCAATTTTCCAGGTTGCGGATTTCGGGCTGGTTGCAGACCTGTTCCAGGCCGTACCCGAACTGACCGAGAAACTCGGCTAACCGCTGGCTTAGCTTTTTCATCGCGAAATTTGGAAAGGCCCGCTAATTTGCGGGCCTTTTTTTATTAATGCAGATTGCGTATTGGCCCCATCAAAGCTGCCGCAATCGCCCGATGGGCAGCTGGGCCAATCATGTGCTCTACCATTGGTTGTTGCAGTGTGCCGAACAACATGTCCTCAATCTCGTCAGACTGGCCGCACACATGGGTTTTGACGTTGACGATATCCGTGCAGGATTTGCCAACGACCTGGATCATCTGATCCGTTACGTCGACATCAGCGAAGTCAATGTGATGCGCGCTCTGCTCTCCTCGAAGGACCTGCAGCCGCAAGAGGATCACCGGGGTTTCCAGGCCTTGCAAAAAATCACCGATCTTCCGAACCCAGTTTCGGCGCAGTTCGTCCAGAACAACTTCGATGCGCGCGTCGCGAACCTTGTGCAGGCAGGTCATCAGGTGGCGCACGAAATGAATCTCGGTGAAGTCGATTTCGGGATACAGGCTGATCAAATCCTTCGTTGGCGCCAAAAACCGGTCGTTGCGCCTGGAATGAACGCGATAAAATTGGTTGGACTGCCCAAGAAGCCCTGGCGCCTGCATGACGCACAGATCTGCGCCCCTTAGCAAATTGCACAACCCCAAGTCATCGCACAACGCGTCAACGCCGCTGAACAGGCATCCAAAGTTCAGAACGCGTCTTTCAAGCCGGTCTTCGAGAATCGCTGAGAATGGCCGGTCGACGAATCGCCCAAATGTCTCATCCCCGCCAACGCAAGCTGCGTAAGGTTGATCCAGAACACGCCGAGCACCGCGAAACCACAGCCGCGATCCGTCATATTGGCATACCTCATGCCCAGGTCCCCCCGAGCCTGTTTGATGATAGCTCATATCACTCACCCATTTTTCACCCGGTTGCCATCTTGCAGCCGCAAGTCTTGAGAAAATCCTAATGTGCGCATTTGAAGCAAAATCGAACTGTCGGATCCCCTTGCCGCCCGCCCCGATCTGTCGATACTGTCGCCATATCCCGAGACACAAAGGCACCTGAACATGGATGTAAAATCGGTCGGAGTGATTGGCGCAGGTCAGATGGGCAATGGCATTGCTCATGTTCTGGCGCTGGCAGAGTATGACGTTCTGCTGAACGATGTCTCGCAGGACGCGCTGGACAGTGCCGTGGCGACGATTGAGGGCAATCTGGCCCGACAGGCATCAAAAGGCAAAATCTCGGACGAACTGATGCAAGCCACGCTGAGCCGGATCAACACGACGTTGGAGCTGCCCCAGTTGGGTCAGACCGATCTGGTGATCGAAGCTGCAACCGAGCGGGAAGCAATCAAACAGGCGATTTTCGAAGACCTGCAGCCGCATCTTCTGCCCCATACGATTCTGACATCCAACACGTCCTCAATCTCGATTACCCGCCTGGCCAGCCGAACGGATCGGCCGGAACGCTTCATGGGGTTCCACTTTATGAACCCGGTGCCCGTGATGCAGCTGGTCGAGCTGATCCGGGGGATTGCCACGGATGAAGAGACGTTCAAATCGTGTAAAGCGGTTGTGGACCGGCTTGGCAAAACCGCAGCTAGTGCGGAAGACTTCCCGGCCTTCATCGTGAATCGCATCCTGATGCCGATGATCAATGAGGCCGTATATACTCTCTACGAAGGGGTCGGCAGCGTGCAGTCGATTGATCAATCGATGCGGCTAGGCGCAAACCATCCAATGGGTCCGCTGGAACTGGCTGATTTCATTGGGCTGGACACATGTCTGGCGATCATGAACGTGTTGCATGACGGATTGGCAGACACCAAGTACCGGCCCTGTCCACTGTTGACGAAATACGTCGAAGCCGGCTGGTTGGGCCGCAAGACCGAACGCGGGTTTTATGACTACAGAGGTGAAACACCGGTCCCAACGCGCTAGAGGGGGCCAGCCCCCTCGCCCGGGATATTTTTTGCCCGAAGAAGAGCGGATCAGGAATCGCGTGATTTACCAAGCGCCATTGTGCGTTTTCTGAGCCACGCCATGAAACCGCGCGGATCACTTTCCAGCAGCTTCATATCCTCGTCCGAAATCGGCTCGCCAATCACCGGAGATTGCGGTTTGTTGCAAGAGCGGACGATCTCATGCAACAGCAGCCCCTGTCGTAGGATCGGCGACAGCTTGTTGGCAATCTGATAGGCGCGTGAATTGCTGCCCGGAAAGAAAATCGGAACCACCTGCGCGCCGGATCGGCGGATCATCTTGGCGGTAAACACATTCCATTCCTGCTCTTGCGCAGGCCCGAACCAGTCGTCCGAGGACATCACCACACCCGACGGGAACAGCGCAACAACGCCACCTTCCTTCAGGTGTTCCATCGCCTTGCCGCGCATCTCAAGCATTTTGGTTTGCGCTTCGGGGTCGTGTGGAAAGGGAACCGGGATCATGAACGATGTCGCGGCCTCATCCAGTCCGGTAAGGACCGAGCGGGTCAGGATACGGTAGTCATTGCGAACCTGCCCGATCAGTTCGGCCAATATCATACCGTCGACCATGCCATGCGGGTGATTGGCCACGACGATCACAGGCCCTTCTTTCGGGATATTTGCATATTGGTCCTGCGGAGTGGTCAGGTTGATTCCCATGACCTCAAGCGCACCGCCCCAGAACCTTTGACCACGATAGTATTCGTTCTTTTTTTCGAACTTATTTACCATCCGCAGAATAGTCAGCTTACCCGTACACCATTCAATGGCGCGGATAGCTGTAGACGTCCAGGCATCGTCAAAGGAATTCGCATAGGTCAGGGTTCTACGATCATAGATTTCGCCCTGATCTTCCGTCCCGTCCACCACCGGGCCTGTCTTGGTCTCGTGCGTCGTTTGCGCCAATTCCTGGTTTTCCCGTTCTTCGTATCGCGACTGGCAGGATCAGAACCCTTCCCCGAACTTTCCGTTCACAAGGGTTTCCAATGCATCCGCCAACGCCTCAGCATCCGGTCCGGACGTCTCGACGTCAATAGTCGTTCCGCGAGACGCTGCCAACATCAAAAGACCCATGATGCTGTCCCCTGATGCAGAAAGCCCATCTTTGGACACCTCTGCCTGCGCGTCAAACCCCTCGACCACTTCGACCAGCTTAGCCGAGGCGCGGGCGTGCAGGCCTTTTTCATTGATTATTTTCAAGCTTCGGTTGGTCATTCTTAATCAATCCGGTCTCAATCCAACGTCACGTTTTGCGCATTGATATATTTACGTCCGGCCTCCATCGCCCGCCGGACCGCATCCCCGATCGGCAAGTGGCGACTTTTGGCCAATTTTATCAGCATAGGCAGATTTGCACCGTAGAGAATACGCCGATCCTGCGGCGCGCAGGCCTTCAAACTCAGATTCGACGGGCTGCCGCCAAACAGATCCGTGACAACAACCACGCCGTCGCCGACATCCACACCGTCAGCGGCGGTGCAGATTTCTGACTGCTTGGCTTCCCGGTCGTGGTCAGCCTCAATCGAGATTGCGGCCAGGCCCGGTTGATTTCCGACAACATGCTGCATTGCGGCCAGATATTCCTGAGCCAGCCCGCCATGTGCTACGAGTACGATCCCGATCAATCCAGCCTCTCATTCAACGATCGACGTTCCATTTCGCGGTGCCTAATTGCCACTTGCTGCCCCCCCTGCGCAAGGGCCTTTGCGACCGCTTCTGCGGTTGCGACCGATCTGTGTTGCCCTCCGGTACACCCAAATGCCACCGAAAGATGCGCTTTGCCTTCGGCGCGGTAAGCGGGCAACAACAATTTCAGCAAATCGACAACGCGGTCGAAAAACGGCGCGTAATTCGCGTCAGACTGTACATAGCGCGCCACATCCGGGTTTCGACCATCTTCGGCCCGCAATTCCGGACGCCAATAGGGGTTGGCCAGAAACCTGCAGTCAAAAACCATGTCCAACCCATGCGGCAAGCCGCGTTTGTACGAAAAAGACTCGATGGATACCGCCAGATGTCGGCCGCCTTCCGGAGCGAACCAATGCTCGACCTCCTTGCGCAACTGGTGAACGTTGATCTGGCTGGTGTCGATCAGAATGTCGGCAATTTCACGGATCGGAGCCAACAGCTCTTTTTCCTGCAGCACTCCTGCTTCAGGGCCTGCATTGGCCGCAACGGGATGGCGTCTTCGGGTTTCCGAGAACCGCTGCAGCAGCACTTCGTTTCGGCAATCAAGATAGAGAACCGTAAGCTCGACCTGCTCGGTCCGCCGCAGCCGCATAACTAGATCAATGAACCCGATGGTCGAGAAATCGCGATTTCGGGCATCGATGCCCAACGCCATGGGCCGATCGTTTTCCGGACCGTCCAACAAGCGCATCAAAAGGCCCATCGGCAAATTGTCGATGGCCTCGAACCCCAAATCTTCAAGCACACGGATCGCCGTTGTCCGCCCAGCACCCGAAGGGCCGGTGATCAAAACGATCCGCCGCTGTTGTTTCATTTGTTGGGCCATTCCGGGTTCACGCGCCCCATTTTCATCAGTTGCATCAATGCCGAAGCCAAGTTGGGGACGCCACTACCGCGAAGCAAGGGGATAGTTTGCCCCAGGGCTCGGATCGAGATCGGATCTGGCAAACGTGCTTCTTCCCGCTGGTCCAGATCCACCACATAGCGCAACCCCACTGGTCCTACGGGTGGCGCGCGTAACAATCCGATACCGCGGGCCTCAACAACGCCGCGGATATTTGGGGCCGCATCAGCTGTCACTTCACCGCCGCTATTGCGTAAAGCCACGCGGTCATCACCGACAAGTTCAGCACCCAGTGCCATCATCTGCAAAACCAGCGCGGATTTTCCCGCCCCTGACGCGCCAACAATCAGCAGGCCAAGCCCGTCAACAGCCACGCAGCTGGCGTGGAGTATGGCACTGTCCTGTTTTTCCAGATCATTGATTGACGGGGCACTCATGATTTACACGGGCAAACCGACTACAAAGCGCGCGCCCAGCGGGTCCGAGGTGATGTCGGCATCGGTTGGCCGGATGTTTTCGGCCCAGATCACACCACCATGTGCTTCGACAATCTGCTTGGAGATTGCCAGCCCCAGGCCCGAGTTATTTCCGAAGTGCTCGGCAGGACGCTCGGAATAGAACCTTTTGAAGACCTTAGTCAGGGCCTGCTCCGGAATACCGGGACCGGTGTCTTCGACCACGACCAGCACCCTGTTTTCGCGCCGCCTGACCCAGACACGGATCGCATCGCCTTCCTCGCAAAACGAGGTGGCATTGGTGATCAGGTTGACAAAGACCTGCGCCAATCGCGCCTCCAGCCCGTTGATAATGATCGGATTGGACGGCAGATCGGTTATATAGTCGATCCCCTTGGCCCGTGCATCTTCACCCAGATACTGGCTTATATTGCCAACCAGCTTCACCAGATCAAACGGCTGTTCTTCTTCCTTGACCAGTTCGGCATCCAGACGGGACGCGTTCGAGATATCGCTGACCAAACGGTCCAGACGGCGAACATCATGTTCGATCACACCCATCAGCTTTTCACGTTGGTCATCGCGCTTGACCATTCGTAACGTGCCCACAGCAGATTGAAGGCTGGCCAGAGGGTTCTTGATCTCATGCGCGACATCAGCGGCGAACTGTTCGTTCGCGTCAATTCGGTTATAAAGCGCGGTGACCATACCCCGCAGCGCGCGGCTGAGCAGACCGATTTCATCCGGACGCGCGGTCAGGTCGGGGATGCGGATACGGCCAGGGTTCACTCCGGCGCCCCGGTCCTTGCCCAGTTCGGCGGCCGCCGCAAGATCCGCCAACGGGTTTGCGATGGTTGAGGCGAGAACAAGGCTAAGTCCGATTGACACAAGAAGCGCGACAACAAACATCTGAAGGATGCGCTCCTGCTCGCGACGGGCGAGGGCGTCTATCTCTCCGGATGGACCGGCCATGGCAACGGCCCCCACCGCAACGCCCTCTTGCAGGATCGGGGCTGCTGCAACAATGACCGTTTCGCCAAAGTCATCCTTGACGGCCTGCACCTGCATCTGCCCCTGCAGCGCGCCGGGCACTATGGTCTGAACCCGTTGCGCCAGCGTAGGCGCTTCGCTGGGTTCTGCGGAGGTGAACACGCGCGACAAACCCGTCCACACGGCGTTCAAGGCGTCGCTGATCAAGGTACTGCCGGTCTGAACCTCGGCCTCAGACGCCAACAGCGCCTGCTCGGATGCTGCGCCACGCGCCCATCCAATCAGAGTTCCCCGTTCGTCATAGACAAAGACTTCGCCCCCTTGGGGCAGTGTGAGGCCCTCCAGCGTGTCCTTTACGTCCAGTGTGCCGGCATCCTGCGACAGGCCGGATGCTGTCTGGCGCAGCTGTGCTTCGAACACGTTGCTGACCAACTGCGCATCCCCGATCAGATTGCGCGCGGTCTGCTGAACCTGCTCATCACGGGAATCGTCCAGATACAGCAACCCGGTGACAAGGATCACCAAGGCGATCAGGTTGAGCGTGATGATCTTGCGCGCAAGCGGCGAGCCGCGCATTGCAAACAAGCCGCGGCGGCGGCGCGCGTGCCGAAGTTCGGCTGACTCCGGGTCCTGCGGGATGACCCAATCATCCCCCAGAACGACATCACCGTCCCGCAATTCGCTGGCTTGTTCTGTATCGCGCACGAGACCCGGTTACCCCTAGTATTTGGCCACGCCTATTCTTCGTTGTACCTGTACCCAATTCCGTACAGTGTTTCGATCGCCGAAAACTCGGGATCTGCGGCGCGCATTTTCTTGCGCAGTCGCTTAATGTGACTGTCGATCGTACGGTCGTCCACATAGACCTGATCGTCATAAGCCACATCCATCAGCTGATCGCGGCTTTTGACAAAACCCGGTCGCTGAGCCAACGCTTGCAACAACAGAAACTCGGTGACGGTCAAAGAAACGTCCGAACCCTTCCAGCTGACCGCATGGCGTAGGGGATCCATCCGCAGATCACCGCGCTCCATCACCTTGGCGTCACCTGTGTTGGCGGTTGTCACATCGCCAGTTGTCGCCTCTTGCCGGCGCAGCAGCGCGCGGATGCGTTCAACCAATAGACGCTGAGAAAAAGGTTTCTTGACGTAATCGTCCGCGCCCATGCGCAGGCCGAGAACCTCATCTATTTCGTCATCCTTGGACGTAAGGAAAATCACCGGCATCTGGGTTTTCTGCCGCAGCCGTTGCAACAGGTCCATCCCGTCCATCCGCGGCATCTTTAT
This sequence comes from Ruegeria sp. CDSA033, assembly GCF_059612305.1. Taxonomy (NCBI): domain Bacteria; kingdom Pseudomonadati; phylum Pseudomonadota; class Alphaproteobacteria; order Rhodobacterales; family Roseobacteraceae; genus Ruegeria; species Ruegeria sp. CDSA033. Next base: position 14,983 of record NZ_JBXWQI010000012.1, read on the forward strand.
GTCCAGAACAGCCATATCGGGCAGTTTCTTGTTGAAAGCGTCCAGCGCTGCCTGCCCATCATTATAAGTCTCAACCTCGAACCCTTCGGCTTCGAGTGTCATGGATACGGACGTCAGAATATTTCTGTCGTCGTCCACCAATGCAATCTTCGACATCGGGTTAACCCCTATTCCTGCTCACTCACGCAATAATTCGCTTATTAGTAGGGCATCTTTGTCGTTTTTATGGCCGCGAATCAATCCGTATCTGCGAATCGTGAGATTGTTGTCACACAGATGCGGCAAAAAAGCCGTTAATGCGCACGGAAAAGCGCCTTGTTTTCCGGCAGGAAATTAGTGGTGGCGCTAAACTTTAACTTGGTTGCGCTAACTGCGCCAAACCGTCCTGTTCATGCCCCAAACGACCATGTTATGACCCGCCCATCCGCCGGTTTTTCCCGGTATACTGCCCCAAGAGCGCCCCCGGCCCAACTGCCGACGCGCCGCCACAGGAGAAGAAACGCATGACATCTGGACGGGTTAACCCGCAATTCCGCCTCGAAGATCAGGGCATCGAGGGTCTGGGCAATGTCTATTACAACTTCATGGAACCGGCGCTGATCGAAGAGGCGCTGAAGCGCGGCGAAGGCACTCTGGGCAATGGTGGAGCTTTCCTGGTCACCACCGGCAAATTCACCGGTCGTTCGCCCAAGGACAAACACGTCGTCAAAACCGACAATGTTGCTGATACCATCTGGTGGGAAAACAACGCCGCGATGACCCCCGAGGGTTTTGACGCGCTGTATACCGATATGCTCGAGCATATGAAGGGCCGTGATTATTTCGTGCAGGATCTCGTCGGCGGCGCCGATCCCGCCTATTCGATCAATGTGCGCATGGTCACCGAACTGGCATGGCACAACCTGTTCATCCGCCATTTGCTGCGCCGCCCGGATCGCGAAGATCTGGAAGAGTTCATTGCAGATTTCACTGTCATCAACTGCCCCAGCTTCCAGGCCGACCCGGCCAAGCATGGCTGCCACAGTGAGACCGTGATTGCACTGAACTTCGACCGCAAGCTGATCCTGATCGGCGGTACGGAATACGCGGGCGAGAACAAGAAATCAGTCTTCACCCTGCTGAACTACATGCTGCCCGAAAAAGGCGTGATGCCGATGCATTGCTCAGCCAACCACGCTGTTGGCAACCCGGTCGACACCGCGGTGTTCTTTGGCCTGTCCGGCACCGGCAAGACCACCCTGTCGGCAGACCCTGCCCGCACGTTGATCGGCGATGACGAGCATGGCTGGTCGGATCGCGGCACCTTCAACTTCGAAGGCGGTTGCTATGCCAAGACCATCAATCTGAACGCCGAAGCCGAGCCGGAGATCTACGCGACCACCAGCAAATTCGGCACTGTGATCGAGAACATGGTCTTCAACCCCGAAACCAAGGAACTGGATTTCGAGGATGACTCACTGACCGCGAACATGCGCTGCGCCTATCCGCTGGAGTATATCTCGAACGCCTCGAGCAGCGCGCTGGGTGGGCACCCCAAGAACATCATCATGCTGACCTGTGACGCATTTGGTGTACTCCCTCCGATCGCACGGCTGACCCCGGCGCAGGCGATGTACCACTTCCTTTCGGGCTTCACTTCGAAAGTGGCGGGAACAGAGCGTGGCGTCACCGAGCCTCAGCCCACGTTCTCAACCTGCTTTGGCGCGCCCTTCATGCCGCGTCGTCCGGAAGAGTATGGCAACCTGTTGCGCGACAAGATCGCCCAGCATGGTGCGACTTGCTGGCTGGTGAACACCGGCTGGACCGGTGGTGCCTATGGTGTTGGCAGCCGTATGCCGATCCGCGCAACCCGCGCGTTGCTGACAGCTGCCTTGGAAGGATCGCTGCGCGACGCCGAGTTCCGCAAAGACGCCAATTTCGGCTTTGACGTCCCGGTATCCGTTCCCGGCGTGGCCGAAGTTCTGCTGGATCCGCGACGCACCTGGGATGACCAGGCCGCATTCGACAAGCAGGCTGAAAAACTGGTGCAGATGTTTGCAGAGAACTTTGAGCAGTACCTGCCCTTTATTGATGATGACATCAAAGCCGTAGCAATCGGTTGAATTCAAAGGGGGCGCTTTTCGCCCCCTTTTCTTTTGCCCAGGCGAGTAACCTCTCTGTAATCTTCCTGTGGTTGTATAATGCGCAATGCATATACAAATTCGTTGCTCGCTGCAGCAGATTACAGTACTTCACTGTGTCATTATGACGAAAAAGCCCGGCGCTTGCGCACCGGGCGTGAAGAAAAAGACCTTGGGGATACTCAATGAGCGCGCACTCACATTCGCGATTTGAGCAACCTAATCAAGTATCTAGTGTAATCCATCGGGGATGGGTGTCAATATGAGACATGCTGGAAAATTTCAGTTTCCACAGGTTTCTAACTTTCGCTTCAGCGCGAAAGGCGGCAAGGAAAACAACAGGTAGGCAAATGACGGAAATCTCGAAACTGACCGAACTTCGCAAATTGATGCAGAGTATGGAACGGACCCTTGGACTGGAACAACTCTCTCCGGTTGAGCGTGACATTTACTACGCGGCCGAGGAACTGTCGAAAGCCGATCAGGAAGTCCGCACGTTCGGTTTGATCGAGCACACCCTTGTTCAGAGCGTCTCGCGTCCGACATTTTTCCGCGCGCTGAAATCGCTGGTCCAAAAGGGCTATCTGTCCCAAAGCGGCAATGCCAACCGGGGGCGGTATATCGTACATGCGCCCAAGTGACACCGCCAACCTGCGTGTTGATGGCTAATAATCGTGCGCAGATGGGCCTCTGACACTTTCTTCGCCTCACTGGCTTACATAGTTGCATCATTCCTCACCTTCGAGGTCTTGATGCCGCTGCAAAACGTGTTCTTTCCGGAATACCCAAGCCGGGCCAGCCTGCTGTTCCTACCTCACGGGGTAAGGGTCCTGGCAGCGTGGCTACTCGGGTGGCGCGCGATTTTCGCATTGTTGCCTGGCGTCTTTGCAGTCTTCGCATTCCTGGGGGGTGCGGATGTCTTCTTACCCAGCCGCTTGTTGGCAATTGTCATCGCGGTCACAACGGTTCCTACCGTGTTCTACCTGCTCAAATGGGCAGGTTGGGACTTGTTTCCCAGACCTGATCGCAAACCCTGCTGGCTGTGCGTCATGGGTGTCGGCGTAATCACGTCGTTCCTGGCATCCGCCATGACAAACATGAGCTTTGGCAGCGCAGGGGTAGAGTACATCGCCTTTCTGATCGGCGATATCTCTGGGCTGTTTTTCCTGATGCTGGGGCTTTACTTCACGTTTCGGTTTATGGACCGCAGAACTTAACCCATCAGACCGCGGCGCAGCAGGTTCAGTCCAGCGACCAACAGCACAACCAAAGTCACTTTGCGAAACAGCGCCTGATCGATTCTCGATTGCAACTGCATGCCCACCCACATCCCGATCACCGCCGGAGCGATCAGGGCAGCCGAAAACGGCGCGGTGTCGGCCCGCAGGATACCTGATCCCATATGGGCGACCATCAGGGCAATTGCGCCCAGCCCATAGATAACCCCCTGCACCCGCATTTGCACGGCTTTCGGCGTGTTCAGGGCCGTCAGGTACGCCACCGTTGGCGGCCCCCAAATACCGGACATACCACCGACAAATCCTGCGACGGCCCCTATGAGAACCTCAACACCGGCCGATGGTTCTTTCAGCACCAGTTTCACACCCAGGACCTGAATCAAGGCAAAGAAGGTGACCGGAACGCCAATCATCAACAGGAAGGTCGATGTCGGCACCAAAGTGACCAGCTTGGCTCCGGCCAGAAGGAACACCAAGCCCACGATCAGAAAGATGCGAAACTCCCTGACCGACGACACGGCCGCGGAAACACCCTGTCCCAAAGCCTGAAAGACATTAGTTACCAGTGTCGGAAGGATCAGACCCGCGATGGCCAGCTCGGGTGGCAAAAAGACACTCAACCCTGAAACCATAACCATCGGCATGGCAAAACCGACGATACCTTTGACCCACCCGGCCAGAAACGCAACGCTCAGAGCCAGCAGAAGATCCTGTGGAGGTAGTAAAGAAAACAATGTCATGGCCCCCTGATATCATTCCTGACGGGCGCTGCACTGCAAAAACGCTCGAGAAATATTAGAACTTTTTCACAACGTAATACGTATTTTTGTTGCGCTGCACGTGCAGCATGATATGACCAGACGACACGAGAAAAGGACACGATTCATGGCCCATGACGGACAGGATATGACCCAGATGACGACACCTGCGATTTTGCCCGATCTTCTGACGCTGACCCGTGCGGCCGCACCCGCCGTTGAAACAGTGTTCGAGCGTGCGCGTGAGTCAGTGCGCGGTATGGTTTCCGCTGATGGCCGCGTATCCGGTGCCCTGATCGAAGCCAATCAAACTGCCGCCCATGGCTTGTCATGGCTTGCCACATATTCTCAGTCGCTGAAACAGATGCAACGCTGGGCCGAAGCGCTGGAAGCCGAAGGCAAGTTCGGTGAAATCGAACAGTTGCTGCACCAAATCGCCTTTGGCGAATACCTGCACCAGGTTGCGGGCGGCATTCCAATGAACCAGGGCGAAGTCGTGCGCCTGCAGGACATGGGTCTTGGCTGGGACGCGCTTTCCGGTTTTCAGATCCCCGAAATTCAAACGTTGATGGCGCAGGCCAATTCTCAGGCCGCCCGCAGCCGTCTGGTCAAGCTGATGGAAGATCAGGCAGGTGCCACCATGTTCGGTGCCTCGGGTCTGGACGAAGAGCTTGAGATGATCCGTGACCAGTTCCGCCGCTATGCGGTCGAAAAGGTCGAGCCCCACGCTCATGACTGGCACCTCAAAGACGAACTAATCCCGATGGAAGTCATCGAGGAACTGGCGGAAATGGGTGTCTTTGGCCTGACTATCCCCGAAGAGTTCGGTGGATTTGGCCTGTCCAAGGCCTCGATGTGTGTGGTCTCGGAAGAGCTTTCGCGCGGCTATATCGGCGTGGGCTCTCTTGGTACACGCTCCGAGATCGCGGCCGAGCTGATCATCGCGGGCGGCACCGATGAACAAAAAGCCAACTGGCTGCCAAAACTGGCCAGCGCCGAAATTCTGCCGACAGCCGTTTTCACCGAACCAAACACCGGCTCGGATCTGGGCAGCCTGCGTGCACGTGCGGTCAAGAACGCGGACGGTGACTATGAGATCACCGGCAACAAGACCTGGATCACTCACGCGGCACGGACCCATGTGATGACGCTGCTGGCGCGGACCAACCCGGACACCACCGATCACCGCGGTCTGTCCATGTTCCTTGCGGAAAAGACCCCGGGCACGGATGAGAACCCCTTCCCCACACCCGGCATGACCGGCGGTGAGATCGAAGTTCTGGGCTATCGCGGGATGAAGGAATACGAGCTGGGCTTTGACGGCTTCAAGGTCAAGGGCGAGAACCTTTTGGGCGGTGAAGAAGGCAAAGGCTTTAAACAGCTGATGGAAACCTTCGAAAGCGCACGCATTCAGACCGCCGCCCGCGCCATTGGTGTGGCCCAAAGCGCGCTGGATATCGCGATGCAATACGCGCAGGACCGCAAACAGTTCGGCAAGTCGCTGATCAACTTCCCCCGTGTGTCCGGCAAACTGGCCATGATGGCGGTCGAAATCATGATCGCCCGTCAGCTGACATATTTCTCAGCCTGGGAAAAAGATCACGGTCACCGCTGCGACCTTGAGGCCGGCATGGCCAAGCTGCTTGGTGCCCGTGTGGCCTGGGCTGCGGCGGATAACGGTCTGCAGATCCATGGCGGAAACGGTTTTGCGCTGGAATACAAGATCAGCCGCGTTCTGTGTGACGCGCGCATTCTAAATATTTTTGAAGGGGCTGCCGAAATTCAGGCACAGGTTATTGCACGGCGTTTGCTGGGCTAACCGGAATTAGGCATCCCGTTTCCCCAACTAGACCCGGTCTTGTGCCGGGTCATTTTCTTTGTTCCGAACCCCAGTTTGAAATTCACGCCGTCTGTTCTGTGACAGGATAGAGACCTTTTCTGATCCTCGACCGAAAAAACTTCCCCCTTTGCTTTTTGTTGAAACCCCTTTAGGGCACGCTGCGACCCAAACCGGGCCCAAGGATGGTGATGACAGAATGACCCGACTATTTTTTGCGCTTTGGGCGACCGTTGCAGCCCTGATACTGGGCGGATGCGCCACAACCCAGCCTGTGGCGGGCTACACCGAGGTAGACGAGCTGGCACTGGCGATCGAAAACCTTGGACCCCAAGTCGATCCTGCCGAGGCACAAAAGGCCGCCACCATCGCCTACACCTATTCGCAGCAACTGAAGCGGGATTGGAACGTCACAGACCCGGCGATTATCCATAACGCCAAGGTCATCAACGGGTTTCGGGAAAAGGGATTGTGCAACGACTGGGCGCAGGCGGTGAGCCGCCGCCTGCAGAAGGAAAACTTCCGCACTTTGGACATCCACTGGGCCACCTCGCCGCCAACCGCGTTCCGGATCATCCACCACTCGGCAGCAATCAGCGCCAAGGAAGATACGATGAAGGACGGCATCATCCTTGACCCATGGCGCAACAGCGGTGTGTTGTTCTGGGATCAGGTAAGCGAGGACACCAGATACAACTGGAGGCCACGCCTAGACGTTCGCGAAGAACTGATCAGCGGCGAGATCCCCTACTAAGCTGGCTTCGCCGGTTCCCTCGGCACCGGTAAGAAAGTAAGACACCTGAATGATACGCCTGATCTTGACACTGCCCTTGATTGCCCTGTTTCAATGCGACAGGGACGAATCCGTTGCGGCCTATGGCGCCGCAGACCAGACTTGGGTGCTGCACGAAATCGACGGACAGCCTTTCGAGGCCAGCGCAATGTTACGGTTCCCCGAAGAGGGCAAGATCGCGGGTAGCGCCCCTTGCAACAGTTATAGCGGCACCCTGAACGCGCCCTACCCCTGGTTCGAGATTATGGACCTGAACGCAACACGTGCGGCCTGTGCCGGGCTTGAGGCCGAAGGCTTCTATTTCGCTGCGCTGATTGCGATGACGCAGTCCGAAGTAACGGGCGACTTGCTGATACTGCGCAATGATGACGGGCACGAAATGGTGTTCAAAGCCGCCGAGTGAACTGATCCACAAATCTTGCCCGCGCATCCGGCAAGGGGTTATGCCCCAGGGACGGGGCAAGATGGTGTTCCAGAAAGTAACCGGTGGTTTTAAACCCTGCGGCAATCTCAGCGTCCGGTGCTTGCCCCTCACCGCGCAAACAGGGTGGCAGGGGCAACAGCTTATCCGCCCATTCCCCGGCCCCCTGGGCACTGACGGCACGGCCGGTCTTGGGTGAGACATAGACCAACCCATCCGCCGCCCCTGTCACAGCACAGGCCGACAGGTCCAGGCCAAAGCCCTGTTCTTCAAGCAGCGCCAATTCCCAGCGCAGATAAGCCAACGGCCAGATCTCGTCCTGCCCCAGCAGATCCAACAACTGTTCGGTCTGTTTGTAGATTGCAGGATGCGGTTCACGTTCTGGCAGGCAAAAGGACAGCAACGCAACGGACGCGTTCAATCCTGCCAACGCCATCCGACCCGAAAACGCCGCTGCCGCGCGTGAACGCAAAGGTTCAACCTGAAAAGCGCCAAGATGTTCTTCCAACCGCGCCCGCCACAGAACATCCAGTTGTGCCCCGGGTTGCAGGATGGGGGCAATCTTGCGACTGGTCCCTCCGCGCACGACGCCTGCATGACGACCGTGGCCTTCGGTGAAGACCTCGATAATCGCCGCTGTTTCGCCATGCCGACGAGACGTCAGAAGGATGCCGTGATCGCGCCAGTCCAAGTCAGGCTCCTTTCGTCTCAGGCTCGCCCCCAGTTTGCAACAGATCGCAAGGCGGAAACATCCGCAAGGGCGCAGGCATCCAACTGGTCTTTGGAATTAGAACCGGGCCCTGAAGGCCACCCCAACCAACGGCGCGGTTTCATAGTTTTGGCGGCTGAGTTCCGTGCCGTTCGCATCATCCAGTGTAAGACGCCCATCCAATTCAGCACCTGCGAAAACGTTCAGCGAAATGCCGGGATTGGGATTGTAGCCAAAGGAAACCACCACTGGAATACTTTTGTCCTCGCCTATCCCGTTTGGGGCCAGCCCTTCCTCGTCAAGCCGGAACCGAATGCGCTCAGAGCGAGCAGAAAGGCCGAGGGTCATCGTGTCATTCAGCGCATAGCTGAGTGTCAACCCCGGCCCCTGCGTTGCGCCAATCCCCGAGCCGGTATTCAGGTTCCAACGGTCATTGATATCCCAATCCACCAGAAGCGCCGGAAAAAAATCGATGTCATCGTCTTCGAACTGCGAAAACGCTCCAAACGCAGGGCCGATGGTCAGGCTCTCGCTTAACTTCCAGGCAATACCAGCAAAGACACCATAAGTTCTGCCGTCCGCCGCATCAGCGCCGCTCTGGTAGTCCCAGCGGACCTGCGGTGACACGAAAACGCTTGCAGTATTGCCGGTACGAAATCGTACTGGAACAGAGATTCTGATGTCGCGGATGTCCTCCCACGGTTGGTTATCCGCCTGACTAAAGTTGTAATCGAACCTGCCGATGCTTGCTGACAGCCCAACCGAGGTTCCACCATTCAGATTATACAAAGCGGTTGTTCGCAAAAACGCGCGGCTGGCCGAGAACTCCCCGCCTTCACTCAGGTCCGCGTTGCTTTGATAAGCAGCCAACCCATCGATTTGATAAACCCACCCCAACCTCTGCTGCGCAAAGGTGGGCGAAGTCACCATGCCCAAGACAAGGATCGTTGAACAGCAGGGCAAAGTGAAGGTTTTCATCTTTTTTCAACTCGATAGGGGCCAGGACACATTCTCAGATAGCATTCTGTCGGACACGATCAAATGATTGAAGGGAACTGAATTGTAGAGTGTGACAGCGAAGTCGAAGACAAACCCTGCGTACTGGCTTTTGCTCACCACCGAAACGATGGCCGCCAGAAAAGACCTGAGATTGCGCTGTAACTCCCAACTATGGTCAATAAGTTACCAATCTCGTTTCCTTGACAACGCGGGTTTGCCATCCTTTATTTAACAACATAGTTAAACAGGAGGTCACGATGCGAGGCATAACCATTACATATTCCTTCGATGGCAACGAAGCCGAATGGCAGGCCACCATCCGCACATTTATCGAGGCAATCAACACTGACCCCGAGGCGGCCGGAAAATTCACCTATCAGGTTGCGGTCGCTGATGACGGAAAGTCCCGGGTTCACTGGGGCCGCTGGGACAGCGCCGAGACATTGGCGCACGTGCAGTCGCAACCCTATTTTCAGGCCTTCGCACCCAAAGTAAAGCAATTCGCAGGTGAAACATTGACCACCACCGGGCACGATATCACGCTTAAAAGCAGCGGCTGGTGACGCCTTGGCACCGGATCGTGGCGGCTGGTCAAAACGTTAAACCGGCGTGGATCAGGATGCCCAGAACCATCAGGACGTTCAGCACCATCGAGATACCGTTGCCCACATAAATAGGCAGCTTGCCAACCACCAGCCCGTAGGCGAACCATAAGAATGACAGCGCAGCAAAGAGCGACCAAGACAGCAGAGACTGGCCGGTCGCGTGTTGTGAATGCGTGAAGTACAGCTTGATCAACTGCGGCAGCGTGGCAAAAGGGCCGACAATGCCAATGAAGACCATGAAGCCTTCAAACCGATGCATCCAATGACCAAGTTCTGATTTTTCAAGCTTTTCAGCGAGCGTTTCGGCCATACATACACCTATTATCTATTCAAACGGCGCGGCGATCCTCGCCGACTGAGTGCGGGTAAAATAGACGTTTTGGTCCGAGCGACCAAGACCCGTTGAACGGCGGGCTAGTCCAATCCCTCATCACCCAGCAGATGCCGACCCTGCCGGTCCTCGACCTCGATCACCCAAAGATCGGGGTCAAAACTGCGTTGCCGGGAGATGGCATCGTCAACCTCTGCTTCGGCGCCGGAGGAAAGCTCGACCCATTTGCGCTCACCGCTCATCAGATCAAAGCTGCGCTGAAATGCGGCCGCTTGCCCATCCAAGGTGTTTAGTTTGACCAACACCGCGCCCGCTGTGTCGTCGCCATGTGCCACGACAAAAGCAGGGATTTCCTGAAACCGTAACCGCGCCAGGTAGGCGTGGACCCAGAAATCAGCCGTCAGGCGAGTCATGCGTTTCCGTCTTTGAAATCCAGACCCATTTCCGAGTAACGCTCGGATTCCTCCAGCCAGTTCGGGCGCACTTTGACCTGCAGGAACAGATGTATCTTGCGGTCCAGGAACTCTTCCAGCTCGGCCCGCGCGGCTTGGCTGACCGCCTTGATCGTCTCGCCCTTTTTGCCCAACACGATGCCTTTGTGACCGTCGCGCATGACATAGATGATCTGGTCGATCTTGGCAGAGCCGTCTTTGCGCTCTTCCCAGTTTTCGGTCTCGACCGTCAGCTGATAGGGCAGTTCCTGATGCAGGCGCAGGGTCAGTTTCTCGCGCGTCATCTCAGCCGCGATCATGCGCAGGGGCAGATCGGCGATCTGATCCTCGGGATACAGCCACGGGCCTTCGGGCAATTCCGCAGCCAGCCATTTGCGCAGATCGTCAACCCCATAGCCCTTTTCGGCGGAAATCATGAAGGTTTCGGAAAATGGGTAGCGTGCGTTCAGGTCACTTGTCAGGGCCAGCAGCACCTCAGACTGGACCTTGTCGATCTTGTTGATCGCCAGCGCAACCTTTCGGCCCTGCCCGATCTCTTCCAGACCTTCGAGGATACGCTCGACCCCTTCGGTGATGCCGCGATGCGCCTCGATCATCAGAACGACGACATCTGCATCCGCCGCTCCGCCCCAGGCCGCGGCAACCATGGCGCGATCCAAACGACGACGCGGTTTGAACAGGCCGGGTGTGTCTACAAAGACCAGCTGCGCATCGCCTTCCATTGCCACACCGCGAATGCGGGTACGGGTCGTCTGAACCTTATGCGTCACGATCGAAACCTTGGCCCCGACCATGCGGTTCAGCAGGGTGGATTTGCCTGCGTTGGGCTCTCCGATCAGGGCGATAAATCCGGCGCGTGTGGTCATGTGTCTGGCGTTCCTGGTTGCAAGTGCGCACCCCTATAGCAGAAAGGCCGCGCGGGCCAGAGGGATTTGTCGCATTGCGGTCATGCAAAATCGGTGGCACGCCTAATCCAAGCCGCGCCAAATCCAGCCAGGCAACCATCGGAAAATGAGGCAAGACATGAAACGTCGCGAGTTTCTTTTGGGCAGCGGGGCCGCTGCCGGCGCGCTGGGTCTGGGCGGTTTCGGGTTGGCGCAGGGGACGCCGGAGTTAACCATTCAACCAGCAAGCTTTGCCCTGCGGGATACGGTGACGACCGGAATGGTCAGCCTGTCCCCTAACGCACCGCCGCTGATATTGTATGGCAAGCAAGGGGAAGTGATGCGGCTGCCCGTTCGCAATACGCTGTCGGAATACACGGCAATGCACTGGCATGGGATGCGGATCGCGAACAACATGGACGGAGTACCTTACCTGACCCAAATGCCATTGGGTGAAGGTGAGGTCTTTAACTATGAATTCACTCCGCCCGATGCAGGCACCTACTGGTATCATCCACATTGCATGACGATGGAGCAGATGGCCCACGGTTTGACGGGCGTCATGGTGATTACAGAACCCGAAGACCCCGGATTTGACAGCGAACAGGTGATCAACCTGCGCGATTTTCGGTTGGATGAAGATGGCGCGTTCCTGCCGGCCTATACCCAGCGCGGCGCCGCACGGGCCGGGACCTTTGGCAATGTCCACACCGCCAACTGGTTGCAGGGTGCTGTCTACGATCATGCCGCAGGCAGCCTGGTGCGACTGCGAGTCGTAAATACCGACACAACCCGCATCTACAAACTGCATCTTGAGGGCGGCAATGCACGGATCATCGCGTGGGATGGCCATCCGCTTGAGATTGACATCCCGATGCCCAGCGCTGATGAGCCACTTCTTGTCGGGCCCGGCCAGCGTGTGGATTTTGCGGTAGCAATGCCCGGCGACGAGGGGCGCAGCGTTGCCCTGATGGCCAAACTGCCGGGTCAGCCGCACAGACCTATGACACAGCTGCGCGCAATCGGATCATCGGCATCGCGGGACCTGCAAGAGTTGCGCCCCCTACCCGTCAACCCGGTCGCAAAACCCGATCTGACCAATGCCGAGCTGCACGAATTTGTTTTTGGCTGGACCCCCGAAGGTGGTGAACCCAACAACGGGTTCTGCGGCTCGCTGGGGTATAACTTCTGGTCCATCAACCGCAAACCATGGCCCGGTGACGCGGCGCAGGATGTTGGGCCTTTGGCAACGCTGGAAATGGGCAAAAGCTATGTCCTGCGGCTGCGAAATGAATCTCCTAACTTGCACCCGATCCACCTGCACGGGTTGGCTTTTGTACCGCTGCGGTCAAACCTGCGCAAACTGCCGCCACTGATGACCGACACGATGCTGTTGCTAAAGGACGAAGTGGTCGAGATCTCACTGGTGGCCGACAATCCGGGCGATTGGGCGTTCCACTGTCATGTCATCGAGCACCAAAAGACCGGGCTGACTGGATTTATCCGGGTGGTATGAGGGGCGCGTTAGACGCCCCCCAGGCATTTCATGCGTTCTGGCGCTCAATCAAGCGCAAGACGGCAACCATGACGATCCCGTAAAGAACATGCCCGATTAGTGCGACCCAAGTGATCGCCGAGAAGTTCAAGAAGGTCGGCAGACCGGACAAGGTCGTGATACCACCCAAAGCAAAAACCCAGAGACCAAACCCGTAAAAAGCCGAGGCCACAAACATATGAACGGGGCCAAGTACCTTAACCCAGATCGGTTTGAAGATCAGAAACCATCCCAGCGGATAGGCTATCAGGCCCACAAGATAGAAATGCACGAAAAAGCCCAGAAACGCATTGCTGGGCAGACCGAGACTGGACAACAAGCTCTGGGCCAGCCCTTCGGGCGACAGATTAGCCCAGCCGATGCCGGGGCTGACAACCTGCCCCCAGAAATCGAAGGCGATCGTGGCGATAAAACCGGCGATGAACAAAAAGCCGATATTCACGGTAGTCAGTTTTGCGTTTTGCATGGAAATGCCTCAACTCATTGTATCAATTTCGCTTTGACCCATTGCTCATAAGTAAGCGCCAAAGTGGATGACCTTCAGATACGACTGCGACCCGAGGTCCGCCATAGGCCTCAAGTTAGATTGAGAATTGTGACATAAACGGGCTACGGAGCTTTGTTATTTCAACTGATCCAGCAGCGCTTTCGCGGCAGCTTGTTCTGCCTGACGTTTCGACCCCGCCGTCGCTTGAGCTTCGGCCCCGTCCTGCAATCGTGCGGCAATAGTAAAGACGGGGGCATGGTCGGGGCCGCTGCGCTTGACCTCGACGTAAGCGGGCGGCTTTTGCCCGCGCGCCTGCGCCCATTCCTGCAGCGAGGTTTTGGCGTCGCGCGCATCCGCTTCAACGTTGTGGACACGATCCCCCCACAATCGCAGGATGACATCGCGCGCAGCCTCGAAACCGGCATCGCGATAGATCGCGGCGATCACAGCCTCCATCGCATCACCCAGCAAGGCCTGTTTGCGGCGCCCGCCTGACAGCATCTCGGACCGGCCCAGTTTCAGCACCACGCCAAGATCGATTTGCCGGGCCACATCGGCGCAGGCCTCTTTGCGAACCAACGCGTTGAACCGAGGGGCCAATTGCCCTTCGGATGCTTTTTTGTCGGCCTCCAGCAGGGCGGTTGCCATGACAAGACCCAGAACCCGATCGCCCAGAAACTCCAACCGCTGATTATCGGGTCGTGTCGAGGACGAGACCGATCCATGGGTCAGTGCGCGCACCAGCAGTTCAGGGTTCGAGAATTCGTACCCCAGACGCTGCTGGAACGCCTTTATCTCGGTCGAAAGCTTCAATTGACCGCCTTGAAGAAGCGGTCCCCGCGCCATGTCCAGAAGAACAGCATCGACCGGCCAGCGGATGAGAACAGGATGCGATCAGCCCGCCCGATCAGGTCTTCGTATGGCACATAGCCAACGCCACCTGCGGATTGTGGCACGCGGCTGTCGCTGGAGTTGTCGCGGTTGTCCCCCATGAAGAAGTAATGCCCTTCGGGAACCGTGTAGATGCCGGTATTGTCAGCCGCCTGGTTGCCGATGTTCAGCACTTCGTAGGACACACCGTTTGGCAATGTTTCAATCGTCCGCGATTTTTCGCAGACACCGCCAAAGCCGACAGGACCGTTTTCGCAGCGTGGGCGCAAACCTTGCGAACCTTGTGGTTCGGCGACTTCGGTGAACACGCCATCAGGTTCTTGTTGTACGGGCGCACCGTTCAGAATGATCTGACCGTCCCGCACCTGAATGCGGTCCCCGGGCAGACCAATCAGACGTTTGATATAATCACGACCGCTGACCGGGTGGCGGAAAACAATGACGTCACCGCGTTCGGGGTCACCACCCCAGATACGGGTGTTTTCATCGCTTTGCATCCAGCCGCAGAGGTCTTCGGCGCCAACATTCAGGCCGACGCTTGGGATGATCAGGCTGGGACAGGACGCGTAAGAATAACCGTAAGACATTTTGTTGACGAACAGGAAATCCCCGATCAACAAGGTGGGCTTCATCGAACCCGACGGAATCCAGAACGGCTGAAACAGGATCGTGCGGAAGACGCCCGCGATCAGCAGGGCATAGACGATGGTTTTGATCGTCTCCCAAACGGCGTTACCTGTTTTGGCTTCCTCGGCCATACTGCTCTCCGGTCGTTTATTCGTTGGGGTGCTACATGCGGGTCAGTTAAGGGCAAGTCAAGGCTGCGTGGGGCCATCGTGAAGCGGACGCGCCTCGATCACCACGAATGCCTGTGCCCAGGGGTGATCGTCGGTCAGGGTGACGTGGATGATGGCCTCATACCCTTCGGGCGTCATCTCTTTCAGCCGATCTGCCGCCCATCCGGTGACATGCATCACAGGCTGACCTGTGCGCAGATTGGTCACCGACATATCCTTCCAGGCAATGCCCATGGCCAGACCGGTGCCCAGCGCCTTGGAGCAAGCCTCTTTCGCGGCCCAGCGTTTGGCGTATGTTCCCGCAATATCAGCGCGACGTTCCGCTTTGCTCTGTTCAATTTCGGTGAAGACGCGATTGCGGAACCGATCCCCGAACCGGTCCAATGTGCCCTGAATGCGGTCGATATTTGCAAGATCTGTGCCGATGCCGAGGATCATGAGAGCCGCACAGTCAAAATCTTGTAACTTGCCACCCCAAAGAACCCGGCAAAGGCAAAATCGAACCAGCGGCGGGCGCGGCGGTAGGCTCGCACCATGCGTTCCGAAGAGAAGAGAAAGGCGTAGCCGATGAAGACCAGTAAAGATCCTGCATAGAGCATGGCGAAATAGCCCAACAAAATCGAAAGGCTGGCATCATTCGGAGCGACGATAGCATAGATCGACCCCCAACTCAGGATCGCCTTAGGGTTGGTAAGGTGAATGGCCGCGCCCTTGGCAAAGATTGTGCGAAAAGAGCCGGTAACAGGGTTGCCCATAGCAACCTCATCAGACGTCATCGCCCGGCGCAGCGCCTTGATCGCCAACCAGCCTAAATAGGCCACCCCCACATAGCGGATGACCTCGAACACCCAGGCATTTGCCAACATGATTGCTGACAGGCCCAGCGCGGCGGCGATGCCCCACGCGGCAGAGCCTGCGCAAATGCCCAAAGCAAAGACCAGGCCGGCGCGGCGACCTTCGTTCATAGCCGTTCCCGCAATCCCCATTGTTGCAGGCCCAGGAGAACCGCCGGCCATCAGCCAGGCAAACCAGATCGCAACAAATCCGGGCGTGATCATCCGCGCGCCTCATCCATTAGACGCCGCATCTCGGTCATGGCAGGCGTGAGGCCGCGAAAGATGGCCTCGCCGATAAGGAAGTGGCCGATATTCAGCTCGCGCACTTCTGGGAACGCCGCAATCGGTTGTACGGTGTCATAGGTCAGGCCGTGACCCGCGTGTACCTCAAGGCCCAGTGAATGGGCAAAAGCGGACATTTCGCGCAGGGCTTCCAACTCACTGTTGGCTTTGTCGTCGTGGCCTTCGGCCATGGCATCGCAATATGCACCGGTGTGCAGCTCGATCACTTCGGCGCCGATACGATGCGCCGCCTCGATCTGGCGCTGATCAGCAGCGATAAAGATCGACACACGACACCCGGCATCGCGCAGCGGAGCGATAAAATGAGCCAGCTTGTTTTCCTCGCGCGCGACTTCCAGCCCGCCTTCGGTGGTGCGTTCTTCGCGCTTTTCAGGGACGATGCAAACGGCATGCGGCTTATGGCGCAAGGCAATTTTCTGCATCTCGGGCGTCGCAGCCATCTCAAAGTTCAACGGCACCGACAGGACCTCCATCAGGCCATCGATATCGGCGTCCGAGATATGGCGACGGTCTTCGCGCAGATGCGCGGTAATGCCGTCAGCCCCGGCCTCTTCTGCCAGTTTGGCGGCACGTAGCGGGTCAGGATAGGCCCCGCCCCGCGCGTTGCGAACCGTGGCCACGTGGTCGATATTTACGCCAAGACGCAGGTGGTTGTCAGACATCGCTCGAATCCTTCTTAAGGCCCTGGTCTGAACCTAGGGCATTCATCAATGGAACGGCAGGCTTTGTTTCGGCCAAGCGTTTGATTTCGTCAAACTTTGCCTTGATCTTGTCGCGACGGCGCTGCTGATAGGTGCGGATCAGCGGCAAGCTGAGATAGGAGCAGATTACACCCGCCAGAATACCCGGAAGAACGCCGCCAATCATGTAGGGAAAGAACACCTCGTTATAGAAGATGCTGAGCCCATGCCAGTCCGCGACATGATCGGTGAACATGGCAATAAAGTTGTTCTTCAGATCACCCATTGCATCTGTGAACTTGCCCATCAGACCATGCGTGTCGCCTTTGTGGAATTTGGTCCCCAGCAGGAAATGCCCGGTCTGCAGGCAAACCACGCCGATTGGCACATAGGTGAGTGGGTTGCCGAAGAATGTTCCACTCAGAGCGGCCAGAATATTGCCGTTCAGCAGGCGCGCAACCACGGCAGCGACCAGAAAATGCAATCCGTAGAACGGAGTGAATGAGGCAAAGACACCTGCCCCGATGCCACGCGCAATGCGCTCGGGGGAATCCGGCAATCTACGTACACGATGCTTGACGTAGTGAAAGGCCCTTGTCCATCCACCACGGGGATAGACAAATTCAGACGCGATCTGGACAGGCGAGCGTCGGTCTCGGCGCTTAAATACCACTCCTGATCACCCCTTCTCAGCCAGCCGCTACTGCGGTTTTGGTCCTGTCCCGATAGCGTTCGACCGCGGCAACGTCGCTTTCGGCCTCAAGCATCAGCATCAGCGAATGCAACTGTTCCAGGTCACGCAATTCGACACTGACCAGAAGGCGGTAAAAATCCGGTTTGCGGTCGACAAATTCCAGGTTCGAAATATTGGCCTTTTTCTCGCCTATCAACGTGCAAATGCGCCCCAGCACCCCGGCATCATTGCCAATCGTGACGTCCAGCGTCGCACCATGAACGGCCGGGTGCGTGCCAGAATGCCAGTGCAGATCAACCCAGCGATCGGGTTCGCTTTCGAACTCGGACAGGCGGTCGCAATCGATTGCGTGCACCACAACGCCCTTGCCGCGATAGGTGATGCCGACGATGCGTTCGCCTGGCAATGGCTGACAACAGGGCGCGCGGTCAAATTTCTGGCCGGGTTCAAGGCCGATCACCGCCCGGCGAGGGGAAATGGCATCACCGTCATCCTGGGTCAATTCAGGATAAACGGCACTGACCACATCATGCGCTGTCAGTTCCGCGCTGCCAAGACGCGCCAGCAATTCGTGACGATCCTTCAGGCGCAGGTGTTTCGCCGCGGTATCCAGCGCCTTGTCGGTGGCCTTTCGACCGACATGTTCGAAACCGGAACGCGCAAGTTCCTTGCCCAGCTTGATGAACCGTTCGCGGTCGACCTCGCGCAGCGCCCGCCGGATGGCGGTCCGGGCCTTGCCGGTCACCGCAATCTCAAGCCACGTAACCTGAGGCGTTTGACCGTCAGCGGTGATCACATCCACCGACTGACCATTCTTGATCCGCGTCCACAGTGGCACACGGATGCCGTCCACCTTGGCGCCAACACAGGCATGTCCAATGCGAGTATGGATCGCATAGGCGAAATCAATCGGCGTTGCCCCGCGCGGCAACTTCACAACGTCCCCTTTGGGCGTAAAGCAGAACACCTGGTCCGAGTACATTTCCAGCTTGACCGCTTCGAGGAAATCTTCGTGATCTTCCTCACTGTCGAACTGTTCCGTCAGGTTCGCAATCCACTTGGCCGGATCAACGGCAAAAGGGTTTTCCGAGCGGACACCGTCGCGGTACGACCAATGCGCCGCAACGCCGGTTTCAGCCACATCATGCATCTGACGGGTGCGGATCTGAACCTCGACCCGTTTCCCGTCGCGGCCCGAAACTGTGGTGTGGATCGAGCGATATCCGTTCGATTTCGGCTGACTGATGTAATCCTTGAACCGTCCCGGCACCGCGCGCCAACGCTGGTGAATGGCACCCAGCGTGCGATAGCAATCTTCCTCGGACCGGGTGATGATGCGAAAGCCGTATATGTCGGACAGGCGCGAAAAGCCCTGATCCTTTTCCTGCATCTTGCGCCAGATCGAGTAAGGCTTTTTGGCACGCCCAAACACTTCGGCCTCGATGCCCGCCTTCTCCAACTCGTGCCGCATGTCGCCAGTGATCCGGTGGATCACGTCGCCGGTTTCGCGCTGCAGCGTGATAAAGCGGCGAATGATCGACTGGCGACCTTCGGAATTCAGAACGCGGAAAGCAAGATCCTCAAGCTCTTCGCGCATCCACTGCATACCCATGCGACCCGCGAGCGGCGCATAAATATCCATCGTCTCGCGCGCCTTCTGCACCTGCTTTTCCGGGCGCATTGCCTTGATCGTACGCATGTTGTGCAAACGGTCGGCCAGCTTGACCAGAATGACCCGCAGGTCCTTGGACATGGCCATGAACAGCTTACGGAAATTCTCGGCCTGTTTGGTCTCGCGGCTGGACAGCTGCAGATTGGTCAGCTTGGTGACGCCATCGACCAGCTTGGCAACCTCTTCCCCGAACAGTTCGGACACTTTGCCATAATTGGCCTTGGTGTCTTCGATCGTGTCATGCAGCAACGCCGTAATGATCGTCGCATCATCCAGACGCTGCTCAGTCAGGATGGCGGCCACGGCAACGGGATGCGTGAAATAGGGTTCGCCTGAATGGCGAACCTGACCGTCATGCATCTGCTTTCCGAATTCATATGCTCGGGCGATGCGATCAGCATTAGTCTTGGGGTTGTAGTTGCGGACCAGCGCAATCAGGTCGTCTGCAGAAATCATCCGGTCCGCACCTTTATCTTTGGGGATTACCCCTGGCCTTGAGCCTCCATCAGAGCGCGCAGCAGCTTCTCTTCCGACATATCGTCATCGGCAGGTTTGTCCGATTCCGCACCCATCAACAGAGCCATCTGATCTTCTTCCGGCTCATCGACCTCAATCTGGGTCTGGTTGGCCTCGATCAGGCGCTCGCGCAGATCATCCGCGCTTTGGGTTTCGTCTGCAATCTCGCGCAGCGACACGACGGGATTCTTGTCATTGTCACGGTCGACGGTGATCGGGCCGCCGGCAGAAATCTCGCGCGCACGATGGGCGGCAAGCATCACCAGTTCAAACCGGTTAGGAACCTTGTCTACGCAATCTTCAACCGTCACGCGGGCCATGGGGCGCTCTCCGTTACTGAATCCATGTCAGGAAGAGGTTTATCTAAGGGCGAATCTCTGCCTTGACAAGCAAGAAATGCTGCAAATGCACCGTTCACACAGCCGTGACCGCCGCAATATCCGCCGCAGGCAGGTCTGCCAGCATTTCGGTTACCGTCCGGCCCAGCACAGGATGGCGCCAATCCGGGGCGACGTCCGCCATCGGAACAAGTACAAAAGCACGATCCTGCAGGCGCGGATGTGGAATAATCAGCCGGTCCGGCGCCTTTTGCGTCTGTTCCTGTGCTGGCAGGGTCAGCCAGCTATCATATTCGGTGCGATCCGGCAGAACCAGATCATCATAGCACACCAGATCCAGATCCAGCGTTCGCATACCCCATCGCTGCACCCTTTCGCGGCCAAACTGATGCTCAATCTGGTGAAGCAGGTGCAACAAATCGGCCGGCGTCCTGTCCGTTTCGATCAAAGCAGCCGCGTTGACGTAGTCCGGCCCGGCACCGGCCGGGAAGCACGGGGTCTCAAAAAAACGGCTGACGGCACGAATCACCACCCCTTGACGCAAGATCGCGTCAAGTGCGCTTTGAAGTGTCACCTTGGGGCCAATACCTCTCAATTTGAGATTTGCGCCCAGCGCGATAACCGCTTTTGACATAGATTTGTACGTTCCATTCACTATATTCGGCGAATTGCATGCTTGCGATACGACCGAAATGGCCTAATTATAGAAGATCAGCGCGCCGCCTATTTTTCAAATACCCACTCACGTAACACCACGGCGTCCTGTATTGTACCGGAAGGACCTATTTATGTTCTATAAAGACGAACGGCTAGCGCTGTTCATCGACGGCTCGAATCTTTATGCAGCCGCAAAAGCACTGGGGTTTGACATCGACTACAAATTGCTGCGCCAGGAGTTTATGCGCCGCGGCAAGATGCTTCGGGCTTTTTACTATACGGCGCTATTGGAAAACGACGAGTATTCCCCGATCCGCCCCTTGGTTGACTGGCTGCATTACAACGGCTTCACCATGGTGACAAAACCGGCGAAGGAATACACCGACAGCATGGGGCGTCGGAAAGTCAAAGGTAACATGGACATCGAACTGACAGTCGACGCTATGGAACTGGCACCGCGTGTCGATCATATTGTGCTGTTTTCGGGCGATGGGGATTTTCGCCCGTTGATTGCCAGCCTGCAGCGTCAGGGCGTGCGCGTTTCGGTGGTTTCGACCATCCGCAGCCAACCGCCGATGATCTCGGACGAGCTGCGCCGCCAGGCTGACAACTTCATCGAGCTTGAGGACCTGCGCGACGTGATCGGGCGGCCCCCACGCGAAATGCCCATGGAGCCACGCAGCGTTGCTGCGGGTGGACAGTAAGACCGGGCCACTCACCAAACCCGGGGGAAGAAATTAGCGCGGTCAGGCTGTACCAACCTGACCGCGCTTCTTTAACTAAAAGCAGGTACTGAAACACCTGCTGGCTAGCAGTGATTCATGTCATATCAATGACAATGTCCTGTCTGGACCATAGCCGGGAAAAGACTTACCTGTGGCCTATGGAGACCAAGACATGACCAAGCCGCCCCTTACCCTATACCTCGCCGCGCCGCGCGGGTTCTGCGCCGGTGTCGACCGGGCGATCAAGATCGTTGAAATGGCGCTGCAGAAATGGGGTGCTCCGGTGTATGTGCGGCATGAAATTGTGCACAACAAATTCGTCGTAGATGGTCTGCGCGCCAAGGGGGCCGTTTTTGTCGAAGAGCTGGACGAGTGTCCTAACGACCGACCCGTTATTTTTTCAGCGCATGGCGTACCGAAATCCGTTCCCGCGTCGGCGGCCCAGCGCGAGATGATCTATGTCGATGCCACCTGCCCGCTGGTCTCCAAGGTTCATGTGGAGGCTCAGCGCCATGCTGAGGCCGGATTGCAGATGATCATGATCGGGCACAAGGGCCATCCGGAAACCATCGGCACCATGGGCCAGTTGCCCGACGGCGAAGTGCTGCTGGTTGAAACCGTCGATGACGTGGCCTCGGTTCAGGTACGCAATCCGGAAAAGCTGGCATTTGTCACCCAGACGACGCTTTCGGTGGATGACACCAAGGATATTATCGCAGCCCTCCAAGTCCGGTTCCCGGCCATCGTTGGCCCGCATAAGGAAGACATCTGCTACGCCACCACCAACCGGCAAGAGGCCGTCAAAGCCGTGGCTCCAAAATCGGATGCCCTGCTTGTTGTCGGCGCGCCGAACTCGTCGAACTCACGCCGACTGGTCGAGGTTGCGGCCCGCGCCGGGTGCAACTATGCGCAATTGGTGCAGCGCGCCCACGATATCGACTGGCGGGCGCTGGAAGGCATCTCAACCATCGCCATTACCGCAGGCGCTTCAGCACCCGAAGTGCTGGTGAATGAGGTGATTGACGCTTTCGACACCCACTATGACGTGACGGTTGAACTGGTCGAAACCGCCGTCGAAAATGTCGAATTCAAAGTGCCCCGCGTCCTGAGGCAAACCGCATGAGAGGCGTCCCCAGGGCGCCGTTGGTTCTGGCGCTGGCGGGGTTGATCCCGTTCATTTGGGGCGCGCTGACCTCCTTGAACGGCGATTTGCAGGATTGGGGCAGGCAAGAGCTTGGGTCGCGGTTCGTCGGACCGTATATTCAACTGTTCTACGGCTCTGTGATTTTAAGTTTTATGTCCGGTGTTCTGTGGGGGTTCGCCACCAAGACCTCGGGCAGTAAGGCAGCGACATGCTATGTGCTGTCAGTCCTCCCGGCGCTTTGGGCGTTTTTCATGACCGGCGGTGGACCTGTTGAGGCGGGCATCAACCTAATGTACGGCTTCGCCGGTTTGCTGATGTTGGATGCGATATTTGCATATTGGCGGCTGACCCCAACATGGTGGCTGAGGCTGCGCGTTCTGCTGACAGCCATCGTCCTGATATGCCTTGCCGTAGGAGTGTACCTGTGACCGACCGCAAGACAATTGACGCCTACACCACACGTGTTGCCGAGTACCTGAGCGTCCCATTGCCGCCCGAACAGATCGAAGCGCGTATGGCCTTTGCCGAAGCGGTTGCGCCGGGTGGCTATGTTCTGGACCTCGGCTCGGGCCCCGGTGCGGACAGTATGTTCTTCCTGCGTGAGGGGCTGCGGGTTCGGGCATTGGATGCGACGCCGGCCTTTGTGGAACACGCCCGCGAAAATGGCGTAGATGCGTATGTCGGTACATTTGACGATGTGACCGAAACGGCCACGTTTGACGGCATCTATGCCAGCTTTTCGCTGCTGCATGCGCCGCGCAAGGATTTCCCGCGCCATTTGGCGGCCATCCACCGGGCACTCAAGCCTGAGAGTATCTTTTTCCTTGGTCTGAAACTGGGAACCGGTGAACACCGCGACGACATTGATCGCTATTACACCTATTTCTCACAGACCGAGATCGAAGAGGCGCTGGCCGAGGCAGGGTTCACAATTGACCGGATCACAACTGGCGTGGGCAAAGGCCTGGCTGGATCTTATGACGGCTTTATTCTGGTGATCGCCCATGCCTGAGTTGTTTGCCTATACCGATGGTGCCTGTTCGGGCAATCCTGGCCCGGGGGGCTGGGGCGTGCTGATGCGCGCGATGGACGGCGAAAAAGTCCTGAAAGAGCGCGAGCTGAACGGCGGCGAGGCTGAAACCACCAACAATCGCATGGAATTGCTGGCAGCGATCAGCGCGCTGGAAACGCTGGAGCGGGCCTCGAAGATCACCGTGGTAACCGACAGCGCCTATGTGAAGAATGGCGTCACCGGCTGGATTTTCGGCTGGAAGCGCAACGGCTGGAAGACCTCGAACAAGAAACCGGTCAAGAATGTCGATCTGTGGCAGCGACTGGACGAGGCGCAGGCGCGCCATGACGTGACCTGGGAATGGGTCAAGGGCCATGCTGGCCATCCCGAAAACGAAAAAGCCGACGAGCTGGCCCGCGCGGGCATGGCCCCGTTCAAACCCAAAAAGGCACAGATGTGAGCGGTCTGGCACTGCTCGACTATGCCTCAGTTCTGGTTTTTGCCCTGACGGGTGCATTGGTGGCTAGCCGGGCACAGCTGGATTTGGTGGGTTTTGCCTTTATGGCCTGCCTGACTGCTGTGGGCGGCGGAACCGTCCGCGACCTGCTGCTGGACCGGCACCCGGTGTTTTGGGTTGGTCAACCGGACTATATCCTGATCGCCACAGCGGCTGCCGTGGTGGTGTTTTTCACAGCCCATTTGGTCGAAAGCCGATACAACTTACTGGTCTGGCTAGACAGTTTCGCCCTGTCGATTGCCGCGGCAGCAGGTGCTGGCGCGGCCTTGTCGCTAAACCAATCCGGTGTCATCGTTGTGCTGATGGGCGTCACAACGGGCTGCCTCGGCGGCCTGATGCGGGACGTGGTCTGCAACGAAGTGCCACTGGTCCTGAAACAGGGTGAGCTATACGTCTCTTGCGCGTTTGCCGGGGCTTTTGCCGCTGTAATCGCGACCCGACTTGGATTCGACGAGCTGGCCACACTGGCCGCATGTGCGTTGATTTGCTGGGCATTGCGGGCGGGATCATTGGTGTTTGGCTGGCAGCTTCCGGTTTACAAAGCACGCCCGCCGCGGCAGTAATTGGGTATAAAATGTTCGATCTGCATTTCCTGTGCCACAGATGTGAGAACTGAAATGAATTTCACTTTCCCTATTTTTGTCGCCTCACTGGCTCTTCTGGGTGCGTGTGCAGAGCGATACGACGCGGTCAGCTTCGTTGTACAGGGCGACGAAATCGTTGCTTCGGGGGCTATTGATCACACGACACTCAGCGCTTTTGAAGAAATCACTGCGGCCAATCCCGAGATCAAGACCCTTGTACTGCAGAACATCGAAGGCTCGGTCGATGATGATGCAAATGTCGTTTTCAGCCGCGTTGTGCGAGACGAAGGGTTCGATACTGTGGTGCCCTCAAACGGCTTGGTCGCCTCTGGTGGCACCGATCTGTTCCTGGCCGGCAATCGTCGCACTCTGGAACCTGGCGCATGTGTCGGGGTTCATAGCTGGGGCGGCGGCGGATATGTGGCTGCCAACCTGCCCGAAAACCACCCCGAGCACGATCGCTATCTCGACTATTTCAATGATATTGGTGTCGACCCGGCCTTTTATTGGTTCACGCTTGATGCAGCGTCCGAGGACGAAATGCACTGGATGTCAGCAGAGGAAGCCAATCGCTTCAAAATGGCGACGCGCAATTCGAAATCGTTGGGATCAACAGTGATTTGCGACGAGCGGTAGCCACGCTCAACGTCGTAGATAGGTCTGCCAGATCCAGATCACCAGCAGAGCCCCCAGAACGGCACCCACAAAACCGGACAACCATCCTGCCACGGTGATCAAGGCCCGCAACAGAAATCCGCCAACCAGTGCACCAACGATGCCAATCAACATGGTTGTGGGGATGTTGGCCTCGATCCGCATTAAACGGGTGGCCAGGAACCCTGCGGCGGCTCCGATGACGATCAGGGCGATAACAGGCATGTCACTTCCTCCAATGGGTCGGCACGATGATCAGCGCGCCGACGGATGACACAATAGCGTTCAATCCCGGGGACCCAAAAGCAAGGTTAAACCCGAACATCCTGCCAAACATGATCTGAGCAAAGAAAAACAGAAAGGCGCCGCCGATACAAATGATGATAGATTGCAGATAGCCGTTTCGGGTAAACCCGGTTTTTTCCGCGAGGCTTCCAACGACGGCTGCGATTAACACCGTCCCCATCAAAGTCATGTACAAGTCTGTTATTCCTTCTAAATCCGGCTTCCCTTGGCCACAGGCCAGCCCCGCAGAAAGGTTTCCTTATCCTGTGCGCCTTTGCCCGCCCGTTGCAGGCGCAACAGATCAACGGCACCCTCGCCGCAAGCTACTGTCAAGGCATCGTCCAGAGCTTCGCCGGGTACGCCCTGCCCCTCGGCCAGACGCGACGCCAGCAGTTTCACGCGGTCTCCGTCAATCTCGGTCCAGGCACCCGGGAACGGGGACAGACCGCGGATCTGCCGATCGACCTCGGCTGCGGGCCGGGACCAGTCAATCCGTGCCTCTGATTTGTCGATCTTGGCGGCATAAGTCACACCGACCTCGGGCTGCGGCTCGGGCGTCAGATCTGGCAGGTCATGCAAAGCCTCAACGATCAGTTTGGAGCCCATTATCGACAGCCGGTCATGCAACTGGTCGGTGGTTTCCTCGATCCCGATATCGGTTGCTTCGCGCACAAGAACCGGGCCTGTGTCCAACCCGGCCTCCATCTGCATGATGCAGATACCGGTTTGCGCATCGCCGGACATGATGGCGCGATGGATCGGGGCCGCCCCGCGCCAGCGCGGCAACAGGCTGGCATGGATATTCAGACATCCCTGGGCAGGCGCGTCCAGAATAGGCTGCGGCAGGATCAAACCATAAGCGACCACCACGGCCACATCTGCGTTTAGTGCAGCAAAGGCATCCTGTTCTTCGGCCAATTTCAGAGACGTCGGATGGCGGACAGTCAGGCCCAGCGCCTCGGCCCGTGCGTGAACTGGTGTCGGGCGGTCCTTTTTGCCCCGACCAGCCGGGCGCGGGGGCTGGCAATACACTGCGACAATGTCATGCCCAGCTTCGACAAGCGTATCCAGAACCGGGACCGAAAAGTCGGGCGTACCCATGAATACAACGCGCATCTCTACCCCAGCTTTTTGGCTTTGCGCAGCAGCATGTCCCGTTTGACCTTGCTGAGCCGGTCGAAATACATCTTCCCGTTCAGATGGTCGATCTGGTGCTGTACGCTTGTGGCTTCGATCCCGACAAAGTCGCGGCGATCCACCATCCCCTGCTCATTCAGGAACTTGACCGTCACCGCGCGCGGGCGCTTCACCTTGGCCGAAACACCAGGCAGGTTCGGGCTGGCCTCATCATGTTCGCGCAATTCGATTGAGCTGTGCAGGATTTCCGGGTTGGCCAGACGCACAGCCTTACCGCGTTCAGCCGAGCCGTCCACCACAGCCAGGCGCAACATCACGCCGATCTGCGGCGCGGCAAGGCCAACACCAGGCATCGCCTCCATCGTTTCGATCATGTCGTCCCAGATGGCGCGGATTTCGTCGGAGATCTCGGCGACGTCCTCGGCCTTGGTGCGCAGGCGTTTGTCGGGCCATGGCAGGCAGGTGCGAGCGGTCATGCGCGGGCCTGCTCGCGCTTTAGTTTCTGCATCTTTCGCGTGATCATCTGACGCTTAAGCGGCTTGAGATAGTCGATGAACAGCTTGCCGTTCAAATGGTCGATCTCATGCTGAACACAGGTCGCCCACAGGCCGTCGAATGTTTCCTGTTGCAAGTTGCCATCCCGGTCGATCCACGTGACATCAACCACTTTGGGGCGCGTGACTTCGGCGAATTGCTCGGGGATCGACAGGCAGCCTTCCTCGTAGACATTGGTCTCATCGGACGAGGCGATGACCTCGGGGTTGAACATGATCAGCGGACGCGGGGCTTCGCCCTCTTCCTTAATGCAGTCCAACACGATCAACCGATCCAGCACGCCGATCTGAGGCGCGGCCAGACCAACGCCAGGCGCGTCATACATCGTCTCCAGCATGTCGTCGGCCAGCTTGCGCAGCTCGTCGCTGATATCTGCCACGGGCGCGCAGACCTTTTTCAGGCGGGGGTCGGGATGGATCAGGATATTACGTTTCATGGGGTTGATTTAGGCCATCCCGCACTGCACCGCAACGCCCCCCTTGCACCCGCTGGATTTGTAGCTAGCTTTCGTCCGGACAGATGGAGCAGACATGACTTTCAACGACCTGATCGACCGCCGGGGAACCAATAGTTCAAAATGGGACAAGATGGAGCAGCTCTACGGCGTGTCGCCGCAGAATGGGCTGGCCATGTGGACCGCGGATTCCGATTTTCCGACAGCACCATGCGTGATTGATGCCGTACGAAAAGCGGCTGACCATGGGGTCTTTGGGTATTCGTGGATTCACCCGGAATATCTGGCATCGATTCAGTGGTGGATGAAGAACCGCCATAGCTGGGACATCGACACCGATTGGGTGCTGACTTCACAGGGGTTAGGCAATGCGATCGCCCTGTCTCTGGATGTCTGGAGCGAACCCGGCGACGGCGTCGTCATCTTCAGCCCCGTCTATCATGAGTTCGCTCACAAGGTGAACAAATCAGGTCGCCGTGTGGTGGAATGCCCGCTAGTTCGCCAAGGCGAAACCTATGGCCTGGATCTGGACGATGCTCAGTCGCGTCTGGACGGGTCGGAAAAGCTGTTGCTGTGGTGCTCGCCGCAAAACCCCTCCGGCCGGGTGTGGACACCGGATGAACTGCGTGCCGTGGCCGCATTCGCCGAACGCAATGGGTTGATTTTGGTCTCGGATGAGATCCACCACGATCTGGTTTATCCTGGCAATACGTTCGTGCCGATGGATGTGGCTGCGCCGGATGCGCGGCCGTGGACCGTGACCCTGACTGCGGCGTCCAAGACATTTAACATCGCCGGTCAACGCACCGGTAACATGATCATTCCTGACCCCAAACTGCGCGCGGCCATGCGGCACCGCATTCAGACGCTGGACTATGACCCCAGCGCGTTGGGCGTGGCGATGATAACTGCCGCCTATTCACCTGAAGGGGCCACATGGGTTGATGAGCAGGTTGCGCACCTTGCGGGCAACTGCCAGGTCTTTGACGCAGCAATCGCCGAGATCCCTGGTCTGTGGTCCATGCCGTTGCAGGCTACTTATCTGGCTTGGGTAGAATTCTCAGGAACCGGCATGACCCATGAAGAGTTTGTCCGCCGCCTGCGCGAAGATGCCAAAATCGCAACGTCCTCAGGCCCCGGTTTCGGCGCAGGTGGTGAGACCTTCGAACGGTTTAACTTGGCCACTCAGCGTGCACGGGTCGAAGAGGCATGCGCCCGGCTAAAGCATGCATTTGCTGATTTGCAATGAACGAGGCGGCCAACGGCGATGTCGTTGGCCCTGCCCTCAATCCTTATGCTCAAGCAACGCAATCGGCGCGTCCGGCGCGCGGTAGAAATCCAGCGGAGCCTTGTCGGCCGCGGCCGTGCTGCGCTTGAACTCGTACCTCATTTCGCCTGCTTCATCCTCATCCGCGATGATTAGGCATTGGTACAAGTGATTGACACCATCATAGATATCCACAAGCCCGCGCAGTTGAGGCGTGGTATCGGCCTCAACTGTAAATCCATCTTTCCACAATCGAAGAATCTTGTAGGTATTGTCGCCAATATCGACACGTAGGCGGCTGATCTTTTTCAACCCTGCGATTCGCGCCGCATCCAATTCGGCAGTAATTTCCTTTGAAACATAAGTACTCATAAAAATATCTCCCCCGGCAGTGTATTCTATTGTGAGGCGCAAATTGTAAAAATCCAGTGAACCTGATCACAGTCAGCGCCGGGATTTCTATTTGTTGCACAGAAATCCCAATCCATCCTGTGCGTATGCGCAGGAAGGATGCGCGCGCCCTCGCATAGGAACGCCCCATGTACCCGCCTATGTTTGGCGCAAACGCTTTTCGGAGGGCATGAGCAATGGGCCTGTTGGTCGACGGTAAATGGCACGACACTTGGTATGACACCAAATCCACAGGCGGCGCGTTCAAACGCAGCGCCGCGCAGTTTCGCAATTGGCTGACGGTAGATGGCAGCGCCGGACCATCGGGCAAGGGTGGCTTCAACGCTGAAACCGACCGCTACCACCTCTATGTCAGCCTGGCCTGTCCATGGGCGCACCGCACTCTGATCTTCAGGGAACTGAAAGGTTTAAACAAGCACGTCTCAGTCTCGGTGGTACATCCCGACATGCTGGACAAAGGCTGGACCTTCGAGACTGATGACTACGGCGCAACCGGGGACACACTGTACGGTTTGGGCTTTGCTCACCAGATTTACACCAAGGCCGACCCGACATATTCGGGTCGTGTCACAGTGCCGATCCTGTGGGACAAGAAACAGCAGACGATCGTTTCGAACGAAAGCTCGGAAATCATCCGCATGTTCAATTCAGCCTTTTACGGGATCACCGGCAACACCGACGATTACTGGCCCGAAGCGATGCGCGATGAGATCGAAGAGGTGAATGCGCGCATCTATTCCAACGTCAACAACGGCGTCTACAAATCCGGCTTTGCCACCAGCCAACAAGCTTATGACGCCGCCGTGGACCCGCTGTTTGAAACGCTGGGCTGGTTAGAGGATCGTTTGGCTTCAAACCGTTATCTGATGGGGGATCGTCTGACCGAAGCTGACTGGCGGTTGTTCACGACGCTGATCCGGTTCGATCCCGTCTATCATCTGCATTTCAAATGCAACCGGCGACGACTGATCGATTACCCCAACCTGTGGGGTTATACGCGCGAGCTGTATCAATGGCCGGGCGTCGCTTCGACGGTGAACATGCACCACATCGTGCGCCACTATCACTATAGCCACGAAAGTATCAATCCGCATCGGATCATCCCGACCAACCCGGTTTTGGACTACATGGAACCGCACGGGCGCGGTCAGCGGCCCGCCGCGTAATGTTCAACCATCGCCGCCAGATCTTCTGGCGGCGTGCCGCTTTGCACATAAGCGCACGCGTTTGGACTGTGGGCAAAGATCGATCCGTCTGAAAAAAAGGTCGTGTTGGTAACAAAGATCACCCGCGCCTCGGGGCGGCGATAGCTGGCGAAATCAGCCACTGCCAATGCGCTGCCATTTTCCAGCACCAGATCCAACACGATGATATCGAAATCCGTGCCATACAACGCAAGGATCGCAGCCTCTTGTCCGGCAACAAGCGTCACTTGGGCGCCTTGCCGTTCCAGATGTCTTTTCCAGACCCGACCAAGGTCGGGGTTACTCTCAACAATCAGTACATTCATTTGCAACAACCTCGGCACTTGGTAGAGTGTGCGGTGCCGACCCCCGTGGTTTGTGATCACGCTTATTCCTTAACAAAGTGTTAACGGTGCCGGTCAACCGGGCCGATCACGCGGATTTGCTTGTGTAAGCGGCAAAAATCCGCTTGAAGCACCGGAAACACGCAATTCCGACGAGAACACCGATGGCAAGCCCAAACGCAGATTTGAACCCCCGTGCCGTGCGCGACCATGGCGGCGGGCTGGACGGCGCTATCGCCCGGTTCGGCGGGGCACGCGACAATTGGCTGGACCTGTCCACCGGCATCAACCCACACCCGTATCCGGTGTCGGGACTGACCCCGTCGGATTGGGCCGCGCTGCCGGATCACGGTGCGTTTGAACGGCTGTCTGCCGCAGCACGCCAGTTCTGGTCTGTTCCAGATGGTGCCGCGATTCTGCCCGCGCCCGGAGCATCAGCAGTAATCGCCCGCATGCCTGCGCTTGCTGCGACGGGTCGGGTTCAGATCACAGCACCTACCTACAACGAACACGCGGCAGCTTTCGCCGCGCAGGGTTGGACAGTTGAATCGAACGGTCCAGCCGAGGCGCGCGTCCTTGTGCACCCGAATAATCCGGATGGACGTATCTGGTCCGAACAGAACGCCGATGCCCCGCTAACCGTGATTGATGAGAGTTTTTGTGACGTTTGCCCTGACGCATCCCTAATTCATCTGGCCGAGCAGCCAAGTGTGATCGTGTTGAAAAGTTTCGGCAAGTTCTGGGGTTTGGCCGGGCTACGGCTGGGATTTGCAATTGGCCGCCCTGATTTGATCTCAAAGCTGAACGATTTGACCGGGCCGTGGTCTGTCTCTGGCCCTGCCCTTCGGATCGGGGAACGGGCGCTGCGGGACACGGACTGGGCCAAAGCAACCCGTCAGCAGTTGGCGGCAGCGACAGAACAGCTAGACCGGATCATGACCGGCAAGGGGGCAAAACTGGTCGGCGGCACCACGTTGTTCCGCCTTTATGACGTCGACGATGCCGCCGCTTGGCAGGCCAAGCTGGCCCGCGCCCATATCTGGAGCCGCATATTCCCCTACTCAAACACTTATCTGCGCCTTGGCTTGCCGCCTGCAGACGGATGGCGTCAGCTTGAGGCCGCGTTGTGAGCACGGCTTTTCTGCTGGTTTGCGCCATGTGTCTGGACGCGGCGCTTGGAGAGCCAGATTGGATCTGGTCGCGCATTCGTCATCCGGCAGTGATGATCGGCACTGTCATCGGCTGGTTGGACCTGCGCCTGAACCGCGGAACGAATAGGCGCTTGAAAGGCGTGGCCATCGTGCTGCTGCTGATCTTTGGCGCAGTGATTCTGGGCCGCACGCTGACCTTGTTTGGGCCGGTGATCGAAATCGTCCTTGCCGCAATTCTGCTGGCACAGAAGTCACTGGTGACCCATGTGCGCGATGTCGGTGACGGGCTTCGCTCCTCCTTAACCGAGGGCCGCGCCAAAGTCGCCATGATCGTTTCGCGCGATACGCGGGACATGACCGACGCGCAGGTCGCGCGATCCGCTATTGAAAGCGCTGCAGAAAATCTCAGCGACGGCGTAATTGCGCCCGCGTTTTGGTTTCTGGTCGCGGGCCTGCCGGGGTTGCTGATCTACAAGGCGGTCAACACTGCCGATAGCATGATCGGCTACCGGTCGGAAAAGTACCGCGACTTCGGCTGGGCCGCGGCGCGTCTGGACGATTTGTTGAACCTCATTCCCGCCCGTCTGACCTGCGTGATGATCGTGGCGCTATCCGGTCAATGGGCGCGCTGGCCAGAAATGGTCGCGGATGCACGTCGCCATATCTCACCCAACGCCGGTTGGCCCGAGGCCGCGATGGCGCGCGCCTTAAACGTCGCCCTTGCCGGGCCGCGCAGCTATGACGGACAGGTCTGCGATCTGGCCTGGGTCAACGGTGATGCGCCACGTAACATCGGCGCGCCGGAGATTTTCCGCGCATGTGACATGCTTTGGCGGGTTTGGGGGCTTGCGCTGGGCCTCGTGTCGGTGTGGGTTGGGGTCAGCTTTATTTTCTGACGGACCCTAAAATGCGTTTACTCTCGGGCATCATTGCCGCCACCCTGCTCGCCTCTCCCGCCCTGGCCCAATGTGGCGGCGGGTTCAATTCCTTCGTGAAGGGTCTGAAGGCCGAGGCCGTTCAGCAAGGGTTCGACAAATCCACCGTGAACAGCTTTTTCAAAGGTGTTCAGCAGGACAGCGCGGTTCTAAAGGCGGATCGGGCGCAAGGCGTATTCCAAATACCGTTCATCGATTTTTCCCGCCGCCTGATCTCGCAGAACCGGATAGATCGCGGCCAATCCATGTCTCGCAAATACGATACGGTGTTTGACCGGATTGAGCGGGAATACGGCGTGTCGCGCGGTGTACTGCTGGCATTCTGGGCGTTCGAGACCGACTATGGCGCGGTACAAGGTGACTTCAACACCCGTAACGCCCTGGTCACTCTGGCGCATGACTGCCGCCGCCCTGAGCTGTTCCGACCACAGGTTTTTGCGGCCATCGAACTGTATAGCCAAGGGGATTTCGATCCCAACCGCACAACCGGTGCCTGGGCCGGTGAGATCGGGATGGTGCAGATGTTGCCCCGCGACATTCTGGAAAATGGCGTGGACGGGGATGGCGACGGCAAGGTCTCGTTAAAAACCTCAGCCCCGGATGCGCTGATGTCGGGCGGCAAGATGCTGTCGCATCTGGGCTGGCGTCCGGGTGAACCCTGGCTGCAGGAGGTAACTGTTCCCGCCCAGATGGACTGGTCCCTGTCCGGCCCCGGCAAGTCGCGGTCCGTATCCGAATGGCAGGCGATGGGCGTTCAAGCGCGCAGCGGATCTCTGGCCAATCTGCCCGCGTCGCTGATCCTGCCACAGGGTCGCAACGGCCCCGCATTCTTGGCCTACCCAAACTTTGACGTCTATTTCGAATGGAACCAGAGCTTTGTTTACGTCCTGACCGCTGCCTATTTCGGTACGCGGTTGGAGGGCGGCCAAATCTATGACGCAGGTTCCCCGCCACAAGGCCTGTCGGGCGCGCAGATGAAGCAGTTGCAGACCAAGCTACAAGCGCGTGGGCATAATGTGGGCAAGATCGACGGTATTCTGGGTGCCGGCACGCGGGCTGCCGTTCAGGCCGAACAGGCACGGCTGGGGTTGCCCGCGGATGCGTGGCCAACAGCTGATTTGCTCAACCAGTTATGAGCCCCGATGCGTCCCGCACAGACGGGACGCATCCGGACGCAACACCACAGAGTTATGCAACCTCGGCGTGGTGATGCGGCGCTTTTGGTTCAAACGCGTGTGAAGTCAACGCCTCTCCCCGCGTTTCAATCGCCGTATTGGCAGGGATTTCAGTCCATTCGCCGCTATTCGCGTCCAACGGTTCGGACGAAACAATGAACCCATCCTTACACGCCTTGTAGTGGAGGCTTGGGGCAAAGCGGTCCGAGGCATATCGAGCAGCAAAAAGGCGATCGCCGTCCGACCAACAAGCCGCAAAGCGAAGATACGGCTTCGTACCCCGGCGTCGTGACAGATCTTCGACACGTTGGACTGCCCGCTCCATGGCACCGATCGGATCGACATCCAGACCTTCGCCATGGGCAATCAGGAAAATCGCTTCGCTTTCGGTTGCGCCAAGCCGGTGGCTGTAGAGGTCAGGTGGTATCATCCCGTCCAGCTCCTGCCGTATACGGTCATGCCCTCCGGCCTGCCCATTATGCATAAAACTCCATTTTCCAACACCAAACGGGTGGCAGTTGTTCCGCGAGGTTGCGGTACCCGTTGATGCCCGCACATGGGCCAGAAAGAGATGCGACCGGGTGTGATGCGTAAGCTGTTTCAGGTTGGCATCCGACCAGGCGGGGTTAGTGTCCTTGTAAAAACAAGGCGTCTCACGTTCGGAATACCAGGCAAGGCCAAATCCATCTGCGTTGATCGGCGTCTTTCCGATCAGAGCATTTCGGCTCTGAATGACAAGCGATTGCTCTTGGTTCAGAACCAATTCATCTAGATAACGCTTTGCGCCTGCCCAAGCCAGAAATCGGCACATCTGTTAGCCCCATTGAGTATGAATTTTTTGAGAGCATACCACCGGCTCAGATAAGAAAACTCACCATTCTTCGCGGGCATTCGGTATTATTTCGATCAAATGACAACGCAGAACGCGAATTTTAAATCAACTAATGCCCTACTTGGGTCCGATGCCTGATCGTCGAGGCGGCAACCAAACTCATTCAGGCCGGACCGGGTATCGGTCGCCTTTCTCGTCAATCAAAACTAGGCGCTTACCGCTGCGTACATAGAGATCGCAGCGGCTGAACCCGTTACGATACGCGATGCAGACACTGCCGTCGTCGGCAATGGAATATGTCCCAAAAGCGGAATCCCCGCTGGCGTAGGTAAAGGAATAAGCCCCACCAGCCGAAAACTTGGACTGTCCGTCGTCATAGAAGGTCAGTGTTCGCCCCGCCAGGGCGTCCAGCTCGGAAGATGAAAGCGGGACATCTCCGGGTTTTGTTGGCCATTCCGCCGCCGCAACGGGGCTGGCAGCCAACAAGGCAAAGATCAGATATCGGGTCATGCTGCCACCTTAACCCGCCACGCGGCGATTGAGGCATAACGTTGCAGTGAACGATCAGGCGACCATCTGTTCGGCCTTTTTCAGATCGACTGAAACCAACTGGCTGACGCCCTGTTCCTGCATGGTCACGCCAAACAGCCGGTCCATCCGTGCCATGGTCACCGCGTGGTGGGTGATGATCAGGAACCGAGTGTCCGTCTGGCGACACATTTCGTCCAGCAAATCACAGAAGCGGGTGACGTTGGCGTCATCCAGCGGCGCGTCGACCTCATCCAGCACACAGATCGGCGCGGGGTTGGCGAGGAAGACGCCAAAGATCAGCGCCGTTGCAGTCAAGGTCTGTTCCCCGCCCGACAGCAGGCTAAGCGTCGACAGCTTCTTGCCCGGCGGTTGGCACATGATTTCCAGCCCGGCATCCAACGGATCATCGCTTTCGACCATGACCAGATTGGCCTCACCGCCTCCAAACAGGTGTTTGAACAGCATCGCGAAGTTCGAGTTCACCTGCTCAAACGCGGTCAGCAGGCGCTCACGACCCTCACGGTTGAGGCTGGCGATGCCGCTGCGCAGGGCTTTGATCGCCTCTTCCAGGTCAGCCTTTTCGCTGTTCAGGGTGTCAAACTCTTCCTGGACTTCCTTGGCGTCTTCTTCGGCCCGCAGGTTTACAGCCCCCATCGCGTCACGTTGGCGCTTGTGGCGGTTGACCTCGGCCTCCAATGCGTCAGCGGCAGGCATCTGGTCGGGGTTCACATCCAGTTGGTTCAGCAACTGGTTCGGCGTCAGCTGCTGATCTTCTGCGATCCGCTCAGCAGCTGCCACGACGCTTTCCTTGGCCGCGTCACAGCGCGCCTCAGCCGCTGCACGGGATTCGCGGGCTTCAGACGCCAAACGTTCAGCTTCTCGCTCGGCCAGCACGACTTCGCGCTGCTGCGTCTCAGCCTCGGCAAGCTTGTCGGCGGCCTCGGCACGCCGGGCCTCGGCTGTCTCGATCAACTCGTTCAGTTCTTCGCGGGCTTCGGCGATCTCACCCGGGGCGGCCATCGCCTCAGACAGTTCTTCCTCAGAGCTTTCCTTGCGTTCGACCAATTCCGCGATACGTTTTTCTGCTGAATCCAACCGGTGCCGCCAGCCACTGAGGTCCTTGGTCACTTCCTGGGCCCGCCGGGTTCGTGCCTCGCCTTCACGGCGCAGCTCATCATGGGATGAGCGATGGGTCAGCATGGTGATCCGCGCGGCCTCAACCGTCTGTTTGATATCCTCGACCTGCGCGCGCGCGCTGTCGACGTCACCCAGGCCGGCCAGAGCGCCTTCGGCCTCGCGCAGTTGCGCGCGGGCAGACATGGCATCATCCTTGTGTCTGTCAACGGCAAGGGTAAGCGTTTCCAACCTGCCCTGCGCCAGATTGCGGTCAGCCTCGGCCCGGCTCAGCCCGCGCGCGGATTCTGCCATCCGCTGGTCGGCGGCGCGTCGAGCTTCGCGTGCGCGGCGGTCTGCCTCGGTGACATCCGCCAGTTGCTGCGACAGCGCCTCATGTGCCGCGCGGGCACCATCAGCCTGCGCTTCGGCGCGGGTAAGCTCCTGTTTCAGAGCTTCAAGCTTGTTGAGCTGCTCCAACCGCAAGGCTGCAGCGCTTGGCGCATCTTCGGCCCATGCCCGGAACCCGTCCCAACGCCACAAGTCACCTGAACGGGACACCAGACGCTGCCCCGGCTTTAATGAGGCTTGCAGCCGCGCGCCCTGATCCGCATCAACCAATCCGATCTGAGCGATCCGGCGGCTCAGACGGTCTGGGCCCGAGACATGCAACGCCAATGGTTCTGCCCCATCGGGCAGGGGCTGATCTGCATCGTAGCCTGACACCTGCACCCAGCCGGATGGTCCATCGGCATCGACCAACGGTGTACGCAGGTCGTCAGCCAGTGCCGCCCCCAGCGCCTTTTCATAGCCGGGCTCGACCCGCAGCAGATCCAAGACCTGCCCGCCTTCGGCCGTATCCCGTTCGACCAGCTTGGCCAAGGCGGATGTCTCGGCACGGATTGCGCCCAGTTCACCCTCGGCCTCAGACCGCTGGGCGCGCGCTTCGGCTTCTCTCGCTTGCGTTTCATTGCGCAGTTCGTCCGCTGCGGCCAGCGCTTCGTCGGCGGCCTCAGCGGCCTCGCGCGCTTCTTCCTCACCCTCTTGCGCTTCCTCAAACGCTTCGCTGGCGCGGGTCAAAGCATTGCGGGCTTCGTCTACCGCAGCACGGGCTTTCTCTTCTTCGCCTTCGGACCGGGTCAGCGTCTTGCGGCTGTCTTCGACCAAACGCTGAGCCGACTGGTGACGCGCCACAAGACGCGCCACATCTTCGGTTTCCTGCGACAGGTGATCTTCTCGATCTTGCAGCACGGATGCGGCTTCGCGCGCGATCTCGGCGGCCTCAGCCACTTTGTCGTCATGCCCATCTGCCGCTTTGGCCAGTTCGCGCGCTTCCCATTCCAGACGCTCAATCATCTGGCCCGCGTCCCGGTTCAGGCCGGTTTCGCGTTCGATATCGTTGGCCAATTGCTGAATTCGGTTGGTCAGCGTCTCGATCGTCTGACGCGCGCGGGTTTCCTGATCAGCCAGTTGGTCGCGCTGTACCTGCTGTCGTTGCAAGACGGCGGCGGCGATTGCCTCTTCCTCGCGCAGAGGCGGCAGAATTTCCTCGATTTCAGACCGCTTGGCGCTGGCGGCGCGGGCTTCGGCCTCCGCGCGCGAGGCTTCGGTGATCCGCTCGCGCAAGACGTCTTCGGCCTGTTGGCGGGCCATGTCAGCCTCTTTCCAGCGGCGATAGAGCAGCATGCCTTCAGCCTGCCGTAGTTGCTCCCCAATCTCACGGTACCGTGCGGCCTGACGCGCCTGCCGCGCAAGCTGCCCCAATTGGGTGCCAAGCTGTTCAAGAACGTCATCCACACGGGTCAGGTTGGATTCGGTGCCCTTCAGCTTAAGCTCCGCCTCGTGGCGGCGCTGATAAAGGCCCGAGATACCGGCCGCCTCTTCCAGAATGCGGCGACGCGCGCGGGGCTTGGCGTTGATCAGCTCGGCGATGCGGTTCTGCCCCACCAGTGCAGGTGAATGCGCGCCGGTCGAGGCATCGGCAAAAAGCATCTGGACATCGCGCGCCCGAACATCTTTGCCGTTGGTCTTGTAAGCGCTGCCGACATCGCGGGTGATGCGACGCACAATTTCCAACTGATCGCTGTCATTGAACCCCGAAGGTGCCAAACGTTCCGAGTTATCCATCGTCAGGACAACTTCGGCAAAATTGCGGGCCGGACGCGTTGCGGCCCCGGCAAAGATCACATCCTCCATCGCGCCACCGCGCATGGATTTGGGGCGGTTTTCACCCATTACCCAACGCAACGCTTCCAGAAGATTGGACTTGCCGCAGCCATTTGGGCCCACCACACCGGTCAACCCATCCGCGATAATCAGATCGGTCGGGTCAACAAAGCTTTTGAAGCCGGTGAGTTTAAGTTTGCTGAACCGCAAAGGCCGCTCGTCCCATGATTCCTATATCTGGAAGTCTGCGCAACCCATTGGGGGTGAGTCAACGGAGTAACGCAGGATATGGGATTTCACGCCAAGTTATCCACAATATCTTGCCAAAATACGCAAAAAAGCGCGTATCTCAGTAAGAAGCGCACTCAAAAACCTGATAGCCATAGTCTTCGTAGTAGCCATAGTCGATACATTCATAGGGACCGCGAAGAAGGCTGCCGAGAATCAGCTTTTCCCCCAATTCCCGGTCACAACCTAGAATGCCCACGGTGACCGCAGCGTCGCCCAGAACATCCAACAACGGGCAACCCGACACCTGTGCCATAGCCAGTGCGGCCCGGTCCCGAATGGGGTCAAGACGCGGAGCATATTGAGAGTTGATGCGTACAGCCTCGGCCAGTTGATCGCGGACCCGCACGTCAAACACACTGCCATTCACCGCAACGCGGGTCGCAGGCACATCGCGAAAGTGGGGCGTGCCAGCCGAACAAGCGGCCAGCACTAGGAGGGACAGATACCGGATCATGCCCGCAGCATTGCAGCATCAAGGTTAACAAAACCTTTCCGCCGATCAGGCGCGCAAAACCTCACCCAATCGGCGAATACCTTCGCGGATCGTATCCTCATCCGAGTTCGAGAAACTCAACCGGATCGTGTTGGTCCCGCTGCCATCCGGGAAGAACGCCCCACCCGGGACAAAGGCGACTTTGACCGTGTCCAGCGCGCGGGCCAACAAATCGGCCCCGTGTGTACCGACCGGCAATGTCAGCCAGATGAACATGCCGCCTTCGGGCCTGGTCCACTGAACCCCGTCTGGCATATGGTCCTGCAACGCCTGCAGCATGGCATCGCGGCGGGCACCGTAGACACGACGCAGCATTGGAATATGCGTGTGGAAACAAGCCCGTGCGACCTGGTCAATGGCCATCTGGTTAATCGTTGCCGAATGCAGATCGGCAGCTTGTTTCATTAACACCAATTGAGAAATCACTGGCTTTGCCGCCACGACCCAACCAATCCGCAACCCCGGAGACAAGGTTTTCGAAAAGCTTCCACAATAGATCGTGCGGCAATCCTCAATCGACCCTTTGCACGCCAATTCCAGTGCCAGAACCGGGGGGATGGCATTACCGTCATAACGCAGGGCCTGATAGGCGCCATCCTCGATCACCGCACAGTTCAACTCATCCGCCAGATCCAGCAGCGCTTCCCGCCCCCGCAGATCCACGGTTTCGCCTGTCGGGTTGGCGAAATCGGGCGAGAGATAGGCAAATTTGACCGCGCCTTCGCCCGCTGACGCCGCGTATTCTGCCGCGCCCCGGTTGCCATTGATGCTGAGCCGGTCAAAACGTGGTTCATAAGCATTGAATGCAGCCAATGCGCCCAGGTAGGTCGGCCATCCGACCAGCGCAGTATCGCCCGGCGACAGATAGAGTTTACCCAGATAATCCAATGCCTGCTGCGAGCCTGACGTGATCAGGATGTTCTCAAGCCCGCATTCCACTCCGATTGAACGCATGTGGTCGACGAGCCATTCCCGCAGCGGGACGTAACCTTCGCTGACGGAATATTGTAGCGCCTGAGCCTGCTGGTCAGGCCCCAACGCAGCTTGAAAGGCGGCCGCGAACCCTTCGGCTGGAAACAACGCGGGATCGGGGATGCCGCCTGCAAAAGAGATGATCCCCGGCTGATCCAACAGCTTTAACAATTCGCGTATCTCAGACGCTTTCATCCGGGATGCCCGCGTGGCGAACAATTCGTGCGTAGACATGAGTCTCCTCCGCTCTCAGTCACGGCCAGCGTAGAGAGGAACATCATAAAGTCAACAATGCTGACCTAATATTATAGACCACGTGACCCCGCATTCTTGAACCTCGCCGCCATCCGTGGTCATATCATTTGACCAATTTCCGGAATGACGCCCGCATGCCTTTTCAAAAAGTTCAGACCGAAAAGCTTTCAATCGCGGTAGTTCGCCAGATTGAACTGCTGATACTGCGCGGCATTCTGCGCCCCGGCGAACGTCTGCCCGCCGAACGCGAATTGGCCGAGCGGCTGGGCGTATCCCGGCCGTCCCTGCGCGACGCGATCGCAGACCTGCAAAGCCAAGGGTTGCTGACAGCAAAAGCAGGATCCGGGATCTATGTGGCCGAGGTTCTGGGCTCAGCCTTCTCCCCGGCGCTGATCCGGCTGTTCGGCAGCCATGACGAGGCGGTGTTCGATTACCTCTCATTCCGGCGCGACATGGAAGGGTTGGCCGCCGAGCGCGCGGCCCGGTTGGGGTCGGACAGCGACCTGAAGGTGGTACAGACGATTTTTGCAAAGATGGAAGCCGCCCATACCAGCAATGCGACCGAAGATGAGGCGCAGCTGGACGCGCAATTCCACATGGCTATCATCGAGGCCAGCCATAATGTGGTCATGTTGCATATGATGCGGTCAATGTTCGATCTGTTGCGGCAGGGCGTGTTCTATAACCGCCAGATGATGTTCCACCAGCAAACGACGCGCGAAGCAATTCTGGACCAGCACCGCGCCATCAACACGGCGCTTCAGGCACGCGACCCGGCTGCGGCCAGACACGCGGTTCAAGAACATCTAAGCT
The DNA here is from genome assembly GCF_059612305.1 of Ruegeria sp. CDSA033. Taxonomy (NCBI): domain Bacteria; kingdom Pseudomonadati; phylum Pseudomonadota; class Alphaproteobacteria; order Rhodobacterales; family Roseobacteraceae; genus Ruegeria; species Ruegeria sp. CDSA033. The sequence continues at coordinate 56,556 of NZ_JBXWQI010000012.1, forward strand.
TTGTTGAACGCTGCATGGCCGATCAGCAAAAAGCAGAAAGAAACGAAGAAATCGCTCAGCAACGCCTTCAGCACGAGGCAGGCACACTGTGATCGTCAACGTTTGAGTTGCATCGACTTTACGCGTTGCTTCATGTCTTCATAGTCCTGTTGCGTCAGGCTGGCACGGCGGAACGCTTTTAGAATTCTCCATTGCTGCCACCGGCTGGGCCACGTGAGGCTGTCCAGCGCGGTGAAGGCATAAAGGTCTCCACGGAGGTGGACTTTCCGCATCTCCAACTGCTCAGCCATATAATCCAGGCTTTGCTCAGAGAAAAAGCTGATGTGCTGGCCCGTCTCAAAAGCCCAGTACCACCAGTCGCGCGGCGGTAGATCCTTTGGATCGAAGCAAGTCGCCGAAAAAAAGAGCGTTTCGAAACCAAATTTCGTGCGCGCCTCTTTAATATGCGAAAGCGGGTCCGGCAAATGTTCAAGAACTTCAAAGGCCGTCGCAACTGCATATGTTCCATCATCCGCCTCGAACCCACGCGCCAACAGGTTTTCTGCATAGGGGTCCGACCAGTGAAAATTCAGTCCAATGTCCCTTAGGCCGCGAACAAACAGCCCATAGCCTCCGCCAATGTCGATCCCACGGGCATCTGCAAGACCATTCGCACGCATGGCTGTTGAAACACGGCGCAGGTTCGACAGGTTTCGGGCGACGATCCCTGTATCCGTCAACGCGATGGCATCGCTATACGCTTCTTCCAGCCATGTCGGGTTTTCTACCCAGATATAACCGCAGCTTTCATCCAGAAAGTACTTTGCCGGGTGTCGCCCGATCACTTCGCTTTCAAAAAGCAGCACTCCAAGTTGCCCGGTGATTGGAGAATAGGGCATTGATCACGTTGCTCCGCTCGAAAGGACTTGTAGGTTCGGTGGAAATGGTGCGCCGCTGCCTTCACCAAGATGCTCTTGCGGCGCGATAGTCATCAACGCCGGGTCGATATAGAGCCTGGCACCTCGTGTACGCATTTCCTGATGAAACAGGACATGTTCACAGACCAGCCGGTTCTCTTCATCTCGGCATTTATATCTCAGGCCCTGCAACGCCTGAGTTTTGTAAAGGCCTGCGCCTGCAAAAGCGCTGTCGACAGGTAGTAGCCGGCAATCTGCAGGAATATGAAACTGCCGGTCATAGATCATTGTCTTCAAAAGGTTTCGGCGCCATTTTCGTTTTCCGAACAGTGGTTTACGCGCGATGTGTATCTGTTGCCAGACATCCTGTTCGCACCACCCCCGGCAGCGCAAGGCATATAAGTCGTAGTAGGCAGGCCTTGAGTTTGCAAAAACCGCTTCCCACTGAATATCCGAACGCTTGGCCGCTGCTAAAACAGCTTCGGGATTCAGACAGATGTTCGGCCCGTCTAAATCCAGCATCAGAGTCAGGTGGTTGTCACGACCATTCTTTTCGAGAGTTTCAAGTATAGAATTTCGAGCAGCGGTGATACGCTCGACACGTTCAGTAATGCCCGAGATCACACCATCCAGCCGAATGATCTGAACCTCGGCATTCCGGTTCGCGTATTCAGACAGTATCTGATCGGTGTCATCTGTATTGTCATTGGTGGCAATGATGACCGAGTATTGCCCCACCCGTTTCGACAGGTCTTCGATCCGGTGGATCGTTTCTTTCAGAGCCGAACCCCCGTTGCGCACCGCGCCGACAATGTTCATGGAAACTGTGTTGTCTGTGGCGGGCACGGTCACTCTTTTCCTGTTTCCGGATTTCAGCTTTCTACTTCATCCGACCTTGTTCTGTGCAATCCCAGAGCCTCCGGAAAGGAAGGTGGACGCACTATGGCTCTGTCATAAAACGCCCAAACAACGCCTTCACATCCGTCAAATCACAATTCGGATCCGCTGCACAAGTGACTAGATTAGGATCGCGCGTCGTCCCTGTAGAAAACAAATGACCCGAAAGCATGCGGCTTCCGGGTCACTTCTGTTTCTTGTCTGCAATCTGTCGGTGTCAGTGCAGTTTGTCACCAACATCCGCAATCGCTGCGTCGATCAGTTTGTTCGCCTGTGCGGCCGTCATCTGCTTGGCCAGAACCGCGTTGGCAGCCGATACCGCAACGGTGATGGCCTGATCGCGGACTTCCTTGACAGCTGACGCCTCAGCCGAAGCGATCTGGTCCTGAGCTGCAGCCAGACGGCGGGCGATGGAATTCTCCAAATCGACCTTTGCCTGTTCTGCCGCCAAGATAGAATCTTCTTTGGCTGCGGCCACGATGGCATCCGCTTGGGTCTGCACTTCACGCTGCTTGCGCTCGTACGAGGCCAACAGGCTGCGTGCCTCTTCATGCAGGGCACGGGCTTCGTCCAGTTCGGACTTGATGCCGTCGGCACGATTGTCCAGCGCGCCACCAATCATGCCCGGAACCTTGAAATAGAACAGGACCGCGATGAAAACGATGAAGCCCAGAAGGACCACAAAGTCGGTGTTGCCAAGCGAGAAGAACGGGCCGCTTGCAGCCAGCGCGGGGCTGGCGGCGCCGACGGTCAGGATAAGGGCAAGAGTATTCCGCATGTCACTTATCCTTTCGTCTGCGCGTCAATTGCACTGTCGATGGCTTTGGCATCTGCCTCGCCGCCCAGTGCTGTGACCAGTTCAGCTGCCGTATCCTTGGCAACCACTTGAATGCTTTCCAGCGCGCCGGCACGGATATCGGCAATTGCCTTTTCCGATTCAGCCGCCTTTGCAGCGATTTCCAAGTCAGCCTTGGCAATCGCGTCATCCAGACCAGACTGGATTTCAGCGCGGGCTTCCGCTGCGATACGCTGTGCCTCAGAACGGGCATCGGCCAGCGCCTTGTTATAGGCCTCTTCAGCCTCGACCGCTTTGGCCTTCAGATCTTCGGCCGCAGCCAGGTCATTTGTAATGGTCCCCTGACGTTCCGCCAGGATTGCCGCGATGCGGGGCAAGGCCACGCGAGACAGGACCAGAAAGATGACGACCAGCGTGATGACCAGCCAGAAAATCTGGTTGGGAAACCAATCGAAGCAGAGCTGCGGCATACCGATGGCCGAGCCGTAGGCGTCGACGCAGGTGCCAGCTACTTCTTTGGCAAGGGGTTCAGTCGCCATGATGTCCTCCGTCGGAACGTTGTCTTTACAACAGGTGGGCCGCTATGGCTTGGACCCACCTGCGCGTAAGGATCAGGTTCCGCAGATTAGACGGCGAACATCAGCAGCAGCGAGACCAGGAATGCGAAGATCCCCAGGGCTTCTGCGAATGCGATACCGATGAACAGGGTTGCGGTCTGCGAAGCAGCCGCCGAAGGGTTGCGCAGGGCGCCGGCCAGGAAGTTGCCTGCTACGTTGCCCACCCCGATTGCGGCTGCGCCGGAACCGATTGCTGCCAGGCCTGCGCCGATGTGTGCGAGATCGCCTTCCATGATGTTTCTCCTTACGAATTGGAAGTTTCGATGTTTGGGTATCGGACCTTAGTGCGAAGGATGCAGCGCATCTTTCAGGTAAACACAGGTCAGAATGGTGAATACGTAGGCCTGAATGAAGGACACGAGGACCTCGAGGCCGTACATTGCGGTGATCGCCAGAACGGACACCGGTGAGATCACGGCAATCGCGGCAAAGCCTGCGAAAACCTTGATAACCGCGTGGCCTGCCATGACGTTACCGGCAAGACGAATGGAGTGGCTGACCGGACGCACGAAGTACGAGATCAGCTCGATGATCGCCAGGACAGGGCGCAGTGCCAGCGGTGCGCTGGACACCCAGAACAGACCCAGGAAGCTTGCGCCGTTCTTGACGAAACCCAGAACGGTTACGGTCAGGAACACAGCCAGCGCCAGCGGGATGGTCACGGCGAAATGCGACGTGGTGGTGAAAGACATGGGCAACATGCCCAGGAAGTTCGCGCAGACGATGAACATGAACAGGGTCATGACATAGGGGAAGTACTTCACGCCTTCCTTGCCGCAAATGTCTTCCAGCATCTTGTAGATGAAGCCATAGGCCAACTCAGCAACAGACTGCATCCGGGTCGGAACAATGGCGCGTTTCGAGGTGCTGAGAACCAGCAGGGCAAAGATCGCCGCAATAGCCAGAAACAACCACAGAGTCACGTTGGTCGGCGTGTACCACGCAATCGCACCGTCACCGAAAAGCGGTTTGACGATGAACTGATCCATCGGATGGAAAACCAGGCTGCTGCCTTCTGCTGCGGTGGTCTCAGTTGCCACGTTCAGTCCCTCTCGTCCTTATCGGCCGCCTCAGCAGCCGCTTGTTTCTCCTGAACCTCTTTCGCGCTGCGGAGCATAACCTTCACGCCCGCGACAAGGCCCAGCAATGTGAACAGCACCAGAAAGATCGGGATTGTCCCGAGCAGGCTGTCCAGCCCGTATCCGATGCCAAATCCGATCCCAAGACCGGAAACCATTTCGATGACCATCCTCCAGGCAAGCTCGCCCCCGGACACGTCAGCATCCGCACGAGGTTTTGGCGCTTTGGCCTTTTTCGCCGCTGTGATCTTGGCCTCCAGCTGCGCCATACGCTGCTTTTGGTCATCATCGGTCACGGGCAATTCCCTCGCACAGTCTTGGGTAGGGTGCTAAGGGGCGCAAGGCACAGAGTCAACGGTGTTAAATGTCCGACTTGCCGCAGGTTAAGTAATTGGTTTTATGCAATTTATTCATGCAATTGAGGCACCATTAAAATGTCCCGATCCATCGGCGCGCGTAAAAACCACTCATTTCGTATATTCAACCAAATGGTTGACCAAAACCGGGCGCTGTGATTGAGCGATGGCATGTCCAATGACCTCGATACCGTTTTCGCGGCCCTCGCCGACCCGACCCGCCGCGCCATCCTTGCGATGCTGCTTGAGGATGACATGGCCGTCACCGACGTCGCCGACCCGTTCGAGATGTCGCTGGCCGCGATCTCGAAACATCTGATCATCCTGACCAAGGCCGGGTTGATCAGCCAGGAAAAGCGCGGGCGGGTGAAGTGGTGTAAGCTGGAACCGGATGCGCTGCGCGCGGCATCCGTCTGGATGCAGGGGTTCGGTCAGTTCGAACCGGTCAATCTGGATGCGTTTGAACGATTTTTGGAAGTCGAACTGCCCGCAACAGACGATCCCTAGACCTATCTGACGACAAACACCGATACTTTGGCGTGCTTGGCCAGATATCCGGCATGGCTGGAAAAGATGTGGTCCGTAATGCGCGGTGCGTGCGTCCCAACGACGATTAGGTCGGCCCCAATCTCTTCAGCGGCGCGGGTCAAATCACCGTCGACCTCTGCAGCTACATCTACCGAGTGGATGTTGCGCGCTGAAACCTCGGAGCCACTCTGCTCGGTAAGTTGATCCACAATAGCTTGCAGCTCGGTGCTGATCTCCGCATCTGAATGCGTGACGTCGCCTGGCTGGGTTCCGGTCACGCTCACGATCGTGATCCGGGCGTTTTGCCATCGCGCCATTTGTGCCGCGACATCCAGAGCTTTGCGAATTTCCGGCGGCAGGTGAATATCAACCGGGATCATAATGTGACTAAACATGGCATCTTCCTCCTCCCGCCGATGTTAACGGGCTCAGGAAAAGAGCACATTGATCTGCCTCATGTAGATGACCGCGACCATTTCCGTCGGTTTGGCCCGTTCCCAGCTAGCCTTCCTGACTATACTCGACACCGATGATCACTCCCGTTGCATCCGCAAGACACAACCACGGTGCCTGAGCGCCAGTGACCTCAATTGTCGTGATTGTTCCAGTCGGCACGGACTCGGTCGAAACCGCGTTGACGTCAGCGGCTTGAACACCCGTCTCAGCCGATACGAGTGCCTCACAACTGCCTTGAAGGTCGGTCTCTGACGACCCCTGTCCCCCTCCTTGCGTACAGGCAGACAAGATCGCACCGACGACAAATAGAACAGCTTGCTTCATCATTCCCTCCGGGATGGTTCATCAGACCCGAGGGTCGTTAGATTACTGCCAAATGGCAAGGGTCATTCCGAGACCGGCGCAGTGTCTTTCGCAGATTGCTCTTCGCTTTTGAGCAGCAGAACCAGCGCGATCGCGGTTAAAACGACACCGACCAGCACCATGACGGTTGGCGCAGGTCGCCCAAGCGCGATCTCCCACAGGATCACCCAACTGGGGATCAGATATGTGTAGGCCATGACCTTGGCCGACGGCAGGCGCAGCGCTGCAAACTGGACCAGAACGAAACTGGAGGCCGTTGCGAAGACAGAAAGATACAGCAGGCTGACCCAGACGATCAGCGGCAGGTTCGCCCAATCGGTTGCACGGATGTCTGACCAGCCGACCACCGTCAGGATCACGCAGCCAGCAACCAGTGTTCCAAATGTAAAGACCACTGCGGGCTCGCCCCGGTTCAGTTTGCGCACCATCGGCGTGTAGATTGCATGCGCCATGCAGCCCCAGAAAAAGATGATCTCTCCGCCACCGATCTCGAAGGCACGAAAGGACTGCCAATCGGCGCGAAAGATGACCCACAAAGCCCCGGTAGCCCCCACCGTCAGGGCAAAAGCCATACGCGGAGTGGTGATCTGGCGCAGCAGAACCCATCCGGCGACCGCAGACATGACCGGCGTCAGGGTGAATACCGCGGATGTGCTGACCGGATCTGCGGTTTTCAGGCCGTAAAACATCAGAACAAAGTAAGTGGCGAACAGCCCGCCCAAAACGGCGTATCGCCACGGCGCTTGCGCAGCGCTGCGCGGCAACCCGGTGGTGGCCAGCGCCGCAATGCCAATGATGACAGCCGCAATCAGAAACCGTCCGGCTGTAATCGCCAGCGGTGCAATCTGATTGGCCACGATGGACCCCAGCGAGAAGCTGCCTGCCACCAAAACCGAGAACGTGATCATGGCCAAATGACCACGTGACTGCGGTGTCACGAAAGCCAGCCTTTGGACTGCTCCTTGAGGAAGGACAGGAACGCCTGCACCTTGGTCGTGCGGTGCAGGTCAACATGTGTCACCAGCCACAGCTTGCCGGACCATTCCGGCAGCGGTTCCATCACTTCGACCAGTTCCGGATCGCGGGTTGCTTCCCACCGGGCCATGAAGCCAATCCCGGCGCCGGCCAGAACCGCCTCGCGCATGCAGAAGTTGTTGGTACAGCGGAATGCGATTGCCTCGGCAGGAACGTTTTCGCGCAGCCATCTGGAAAACGGTGCGCGGCTGTTCTCATCATCCGTGCCGACAAACAGGTGGTTAGCGAATTCGTCCAGGGTTGCTGGTCGACCGCGGCGCGCAATGTAAGACTTGCTGGCAAACAGCCCGATTTCTTGCGGGATAAACGGCTGCACCACATTGTCAGGCTGATCCGGGGCAGCGCCCGCTCGGATAGCGACATGCGCTTCGCCGTATTCCAAACGGAACAGGCGGTCCCCGGTGAGGTAACGCACGATCAGGCCCGGATGCATTGATTGGAACTCGGACAGGGCGGGAACGACCAAGGGCGCCAGCGAGGCCAGAGATGTTACAACCAATTCGCCCGACACATCATCGCCGCGCCCCTTCATTCGGCCCACCAACTGATTGAACTGATCTTCGGTGGCCTGAGCCACGCGCAGAAGGTCCTCTCCGGCATCGGTTGGGGTATAGCCACGCGCGTGGCGCTGAAAAAGTTTGACGCCCAGCCGCGCCTCGATCGCGTCGATATGGCGGATCACGGTGGCATGGTGCACGCCCAAGATTTCGGCCGCGCCGCTGACAGTGCCCATCCGAGCGACCTGATAGGCGGTTTTGACTTCGTCCCAATTATCCATGCTCAAGCCCACTGTGCAAATTCCAACAATACCTGTTGGTATATCCGCGTTTCGTTCGCTGACGCAACACTCATATTGGAACCGGAAACAGTTACCCCGCCAAAAAGGAAACCCTGACATGACCAAGACCATCCTGCATATCGACGCCTCGGCCCGCCGTACCGGATCCGCCACCCGCGACCTTTCCGGCCAGATTATCGGGCATCTTGGCGCCGGGCGCATCATCCGCCGCGATCTTGCCAGCCCCCTGCCCCTGCTTACCGAAGACTGGATCAACGCCAACTTCACCCCCGCCGATCAGCGTGACGAGGTTCAACGCGATCTGCTGGCCCTGTCCGACGAGTTGGTAAGCGAGCTGCAAAACGCCGACACCATTGTTATCGGGCTGCCGATCTACAATTTCTCGGTGCCTGCGGCCTTCAAGGCCTGGATTGATCTTGTCGCCCGCGTGGGTCTGACCTTTGCCTATTCGGAAACCGGCCCCAAAGGCCTGCTGGAAGGTAAGCGCGCCGTGCTGGCAATCGCGTCCGGCGGCACCGAGGTAGGGTCCGAGATCGACTTTGCCACCAACTATGCCAAGCACGTTCTAGGATTCATCGGTATCCACGACGTCGACGTGATTGCGGCTGACAAGATGGCGCTGGATGCGGACGCCGCGTTGGCGAACGCCCAAAAAGCGGTAACTCAACTCGCCGCCTGACCCACCTCTGGCCTTTGTCTTGTGAAACGTCCAGTCTGCCTTAAGCGAGATTTGCAGACTGGGCGTTCATCATGAAGAAAATCGGCATTCTGGGCGGTGTGGGCTGGGCCTCGACCGTGGATTACTACCGAGCGATCGCAGAAGGGGCCAGCAGGCACTTTGCCAATCGCGGCCACGGCTCGCCCTTGCCGATCCCGCCTATGACAATCGAATCCGTTACGCAGGCCAAAACCCGCGCCCTGCGGGGAACCGCCGGGGACGAGGCCAGTTGGTCCGGGTTCGACGCGGTGTTTCGCGAGGCATTGCTGAAGCTTGAAAACGCGGGCTGCGACTTTGGCATCATCGCCTCGAACACTCCGCACGCGCGACTGCATGCGATCCGGCAAGGTATCACCATGCCCATTCTCAGCATTTTCGATGCAACCGCTGAGGCCACAGCATCTGCCAGGGCGTCCACAGCCCTGGTTCTGGGAACGACAGTGACCATGCAGGCCAGCAATTATTCAGACCGATTGGCCGCCGAAGGGATCATTGCAAATGATCGCCTGCCCGAAACGGAAATTGCCGAGATGCAGGCGATGATCGACAGTGACTTCTACGGCGGCGCATCAGCCACGGCGCGCGCTCGTTTACTAACTTTCTGCGACAAGCACGCAAAACCTGGAACTGCGATCTTGCTGGCGTGCACCGAACTGCCGCTGGCCTTTCCCGACCACCTGGATGACCCTGTTTTTGAAGCTGACGGCCACCTGTTCGTCAATCCGTCCGCCGCCCATGTCGCCGCAGCCCTCGAAGAGGCGCTGAACGACTAATCACGGCAGCCAGGTGACTGCGCATCCGACCTGATCGAAGAATGCCATCAGGTCATCGCGCGTCATGGCGACGGTCCGATCATTTACCAGAGGATGCATATAGATGATGTCCGTCGTTTGCGCGGTGGCGTCCATGAAGAACCGCACATCCTTTTGCACACCGTTGATCATGGCCAGCGGACTGACCGCGCCGGGACGGATACCGAGGCTCTGAAACAACCGCTCCGCTGATCCAAAGGACAGATTACCGATCCCCAGCTCTGTGCCCAGCGCCTTGAGGTCAATCTCGCGGCTTTGTTCGAGCGTCACCAGATAGTTCCGCTTTTTCTTGTCGCGCAGGTACAGGTTCTTGAGGCGCAGGGAGTTTTCGCCCGGTACCAGGAATTGCTCTTCAACGCCTTTGGCATCCTCAACCGTGCGCAGGGGGATATGCGTGTGCAGACGATAGCTCAGCCCCCAGTCATCCAACCGCTGCAACAGCGCGTCTGAACTGATCGGCAACGTGTCTTGAAAAGCGGATGACGCGTCCATGGGAACCTCCTGTTGGATGCGCTCATCGCGCAACACGAGGATGAATTCAAGCCACGACAGTGCCAAAATTGAGTGTTAGCGTGCCGCCATGAAAGTGACGCGCAACACCCCGAACCAACTGATCCTGACCAACACGCCATGGTTCATCGGCATTACGCTGGTACTCTTTATCCTCTGTTTTGTTGGGGCTGGTTTATTCATGGTCAGCGACGGTGGCGAGGGCATATTGTTCGGCATCTTCTTTGCGCTGTTCGGTGGCGGGTTGGGCTTTGGCGCATTCTGCGTCTTTGTGCGCCGCGTACAGGTCATATTGGACCGCAACAGCAATAGTATCTTGATCCGTCGCCAATCGATCTTTGGATATGACGCAGTAGAACATGAGTTGTCGAACCTGTCCCATGCCGAGGTGGAAACCACCACCTCGACCCGCGACAGGACCACGTCCAAGATGCATCGCCCCGTTCTGATTCTTAAAAAAGGCATGAGCGCTGGTCGTCACCCGATCGTCGAAGCCTATGTCAGCGGGCGCGGCGCACAGCGGATGGTTGATGCGGTCAACAGCTGGCTACCCGCGCGAGAGGTTGACTCGGACAGCCAATCGGCCTAAATCGCCGTCAAACATCCGGAAGCGTCTGATCTTCCGGTCCCTTGAGTCGTTCAGGGATCGCCCCCCACCAGCGTGTCACGCCCGTGGGGGCAATTGTGCATTTAACCGGCGCTTCCTATCTAGGGCACGCCACGAGATAACCGGCATAGGAGGCCGAAGGCATGTTTGAAAATCTATCCGAACGCCTCTCTGGCGTCTTTGACCGGCTGACCAAACAGGGTGCCCTGTCCGAAGAGGACGTCAAAACTGCCCTGCGCGAAGTGCGCGTGGCCTTACTTGAGGCTGACGTCTCGCTGCCGGTTGCACGTGAATTCGTCAAGAAAGTGCAGGATCAAGCCACCGGTCAGGCGGTGACCAAATCAATCACCCCCGGACAGCAGGTCGTCAAGATCGTGCATGACGCGATGGTGGACACCCTGCGCGGCGAGGAAGACCCCGGCGCTCTGAAAATCGATAACCCGCCTGCTCCGATCCTGATGGTCGGCCTGCAGGGTTCAGGTAAAACGACCACGACCGGTAAGCTGGCCAAACGCCTGAAAGAGAAAGAGGGCAAGAAGGTCCTTATGGCCTCGCTCGACGTCTATCGCCCGGCGGCGATGGATCAGCTGGCCGTTCTGGGCACGCAGGTCGGCGTCGATACCCTGCCGATCGTTCCCGGCCAAAAACCCGTCGATATCGCCAAACGTGCCAAGCAACAGGCGACGCTGGGTGGCTATGACGTCTATATGCTGGATACTGCCGGCCGTTTGCACATCGACGAAGTGCTGATGAACGAGGTCGAGCAGGTGCGCAACGCGGTCGACCCGCGCGAGACCCTGCTGGTGGTCGATGGCCTGACAGGTCAGGTCGCCGTTGAGGTCGCCGAGGAGTTCGACGCCAAGGTTGGCATCTCGGGCGTGGTCCTGACCCGAATGGATGGTGACGGGCGCGGTGGTGCGGCGCTGTCTATGCGTGCGGTCACCGGAAAGCCGATCCGTTTTGTCGGTTTGGGCGAGAAAATGGACGCGCTCGAAACCTTTGAGCCGGACCGGATCGCCGGTCGTATTCTGGGCATGGGCGACATCGTTGCCCTGGTCGAAAAAGCCCAGGAAACGATGGAGATGGAACAGACCGAGCGCATGATGAAGCGCATGGTCAAAGGTCAGTTCAACATGAACGACCTGAAGATGCAGCTGGAGCAGATGATCCAGATGGGCGGCATGCAGGGCATGATGGGCATGATGCCCGGCATGGGCAAGATGGCCAAGCAGGTCGAAGAGGCAGGCATGGACGACAAGGTGCTCAAGCGCCAGATCGCCCTGATCCAGTCCATGACCAAACGCGAACGTGCCAACCCGCAATTGCTGCAGGCCAGCCGCAAGAAACGCATTGCGGCAGGTTCCGGGATGGAGGTCAGCGACCTCAACAAGCTGCTCAAGATGCACCGGCAGATGTCGGACATGATGAAGAAGATGGGCAAAATGGGCAAAGGCAAGATGCTGAAACAGGCCATGAAAGGCATGTTCGGTAAAGGCGGCCCCTCGCCCGAAGACATGGCCGCAGGCATGGACCCCAAAGCGCTGGAACAGGCGGCCAAAGCGATGGGCGGCAAGATGCCCGGTATGCCTGGAATGGGTGGCGGCATGGCCCTGCCCCCGGGTCTGAGCGGTTTCGGTAAGAAAAAGTGACACCAGCACGCTGCACCCAGCCCCCGTCCGGAAAGGCGGCGATGGCAGCAGCGCAATATCGCGCGGCCCTGCCGGTCATTCAGACCCGGCGGCTGGTTCTGCGTGCACCCACTCTGGATGACTTGCCTGTTTGGACCACAGTTTGCGGCGAGACCTTTGGCAGTTCCGAACAGGAGGCTTGGACCGAGTTTTCCTACTATACCTCCGGGTGGCTTCTGCATGGGCATGGCCTGTTCACGGTAACCCTAAAGAACGACGATCAGATCGCTGGTTTCGTTTTTCTGGGGCTGGAATGGGATGATCGCGAACCCGAGCTTGGCTATATGTTCAGCGCCGAGCACCGCAAGCAAGGCTACGCGACTGAGGCCTGCGCGGCCGTACGTGACTTCGGTTTCGACCTGCTCGGATCGGGCCAGTTCGTCAGTTATGTCTCGCGGTCGAACACGCGTTCGAATGCGTTGGCGCAACGCCTTGGCGCATCCAGGGACGCAGCGGCCGAGAGCGCCTTTGACGCAGATCAGCGTGTCTGGCGCTATGGCGAGGTGCAGGCATGACACCGCCGATCCCCAGATTGGAAACCGAACGCTTGATCATGCGGGCCCCTAGCGAAGCGGACTTGGAAGCCGAGGCCGAGTTCTTTGCCAGCGATGCATCGAAATTCGTCGGCGGCCCCCTGCGTCCTGATGAAACATGGCGCGCCATTGCCATGCTGCTGGGTCATTGGGCCATGCGCGGCTACGGGTTTTGGGGCGTCGAGGAAAAGGACACGGGCTCCTATGTCGGCCACGTCGGCCTGTGGTGCCCGCACAGCTGGCCCGAACCTGAAATCGGCTGGACGTTGATGAATAACGCCACTGGCAAAGGTTACGCGACCGAGGCCGCGCTGGCCGCGCGCTCGCATGCCTATGATGTGCTGGGCTGGGAAACGGCAATTTCGCTGATCGACCCGGAGAATCTGGGCAGCAAGGCCGTGGCCGAACGTCTGGGTGCCCAGTTCGATTACACTTTCGAAAATCCGACTTTTGGTACGATGCAAGTCTGGCGGCACCCTGCCCCGGCCGATCTGGTGAACGGCGGAATGGAGGCCTACGCATGACCTCGTACACCATTCCCACCGTAGAAACTAAAAACCTGATCCTGCGCGCTCCGCAAGAGGGTGACCTGCCCGCGATAACAACCTTCTTCGCGTCGGACCGCAGCCGCATGGTCGGTGGCCCAAAAACGCCGCTGGAAGCATGGCGGTCCCTTTTGGGCCGGTTCGGGCATTGGGCCATCATGGGTTACGGTGGTTGGCACATCGTCGAAAATGCCAGCGGCGCATTTGCAGGCTGGACCGGCATCATCAACGCGCCGGGCTGGGATGAGCCCGAATTGGGCTGGGTCATTTTTGATGGTTTCGAAGGCAAAGGAATTGCGTTCGAGGCCGCGATGGCTGCCCGCGCCTATGCCGCCCAACACCAGGGGGTGAATGGCCCGATTTCGTACATCGCCCATGAAAACAACCGCTCGCGCGCGTTGGCAGAACGTCTTGGCGCCACCTATGAACGCGAAGGCGAGGTTGTGGGTCAACGCTGCCAGGTTTGGCGGCACCCGAAACTCGAATTCCCTGACACCGCTTTGACCACCGAAAGGACCGGCCAATGAACAACCCTGTGACTCGGGCTGCGACGTTGCTGAAAGAGCATCGCGAAAGCATCGACCGGCTGGACGCGATCCTCGTCTACACTCTGGGCGAGCGGTTCAAGCACACTCAGGCCGTTGGCAAGCTCAAGGCCGAACACGACCTTCCCCCGTCCGATCCCTCGCGTGAGTCCGCGCAGATCGCACGGTTAGAAGACCTGGCGGACAAGGCCCATCTGGACCCAGATTTCGCCAAGGCTTTCCTGAATTTCATCATTCAGGAAGTCATCCGACACCATAAGAAACACCAGAACTAAACCGGGAAAATCCCGGCTTTAACAAAGACACGCCTCTGGCGTGATGCCATCCAAAGGAGATACCACCATGGCAATGAAAATTCGTCTCGCCCGCGGCGGCTCGAAAAAGCGTCCCTTCTATCGCATTGTGGCTGCTGACAGCCGCATGCCGCGCGACGGCCGTTTCATCGAGAAACTGGGCACCTACAACCCGCTGCTGCCGAAAGACAGCGAAGAGCGCGTGAAAATGAACATGGAGCGCATTCAGTACTGGTTGGATCAGGGCGCACAACCCACCGACCGTATTGCACGCATGCTGGAAGCTGCCGGCACCCTTAACAAGGCCGAGCGCAACAACCCCAACAAGGGTACCCCGGGCAAGAAAGCTCAGGAACGCGCAGAAGAGAAAGCTGCAAAGGTTGCTGAAGCCGCCGAGGCAGCTGCTGCTCCGGCTGAAGAAGCAGCGGCAGAAGAGTAAGCAGGTCAGCGCGTGCAGGATCAGGATTTCACCGACGATTTTCGCACGCAGTTTGAACTGTTGATGCGGCTCCGGCGCGATGTGCGCCGGTTTCGCACCGATCCCGTGGACGAGGCGGTGCTGACGCGCTGCCTCGACACATTTCGTCTGGCCCCTTCCGTGGGCCTGAGCGAACCCTGGCGCGTCATTCGCGTCGAAAGCGTAGCGGCGCGTGCCGCAGCGCTAGAGAATTTCCAAAACGCCAATGAAAAGGCCCTTGCAGGCTATTCGGGCGACAAGGCGTTGAAATACAGCCGCCTGAAGCTGTCCGGCATGCAGGAAGCGCCTGTTCAGCTGGCTGTATTCTCGGACGAGACGACCAACAAAGGTCTGGGGCTGGGCGCGGGCACAATGCCCGAGATGCGCCGCTATTCTGTCGTCGCCGCGATCACCTTGTTCTGGCTCGCCTTGCGGGCCGAGGGATTGGGTCTGGGCTGGGTCTCAATCCTTGATCCAGAACAGATGAAACGCGATCTGGCTGTGCCTGACGATTGGTCTCTGGTCGGCTACTATTGTGTGGGCTGGCCGGAAGAAATGTCTGAAAGACCCGAACTTGAGCGTGCCGGCTGGGAACAGCGTAGCGCCCGATTGCATATCGAAACGCGGTAAAGCCAGATGTTCGGACTGATACGGCTTCCCATCCTGTTGCTGATCGCTTTTATTGTGGGCGTGTTCTTTGAGCGCAATAACCAACGCGAGGCATGTGCCCCGGTTGGCGACTGGCAGGACGGATTATGTGTAACGACGGAAAAGCGAAATGACTGATCTGATCTGCGTGGGCAGCGTTGCGGGGTCGTACGGCGTGCGCGGCGAAGTGCGGCTAAAAAGTTTTTGCGCCATCCCTGAGGATATCGAGACCTATTCGCCCTTAACTGACGAAGACGGCAAGGAACGCTATCCCCTGGTGCTGACCCGCCCAATCAAAAACGGCTTTGCGGCGCGTTTGGGTGGGATCGAGACCAAAGAACAGGCAGACGCCATCAACGGCCTCCGCCTATTCGCGCGGCGTGATCAGCTGCCATCATTGTCTGATGACGAATTCTATCACACCGACCTGATCGAGCTTGAGGTCTACGACACCGGCGGAACGCTGCTGGGTCGTGTGAAGTCGGTACAAAACCACGGCGCTGCAGATCTGCTGGAACTTCACGGGCCGGGGCTGAAAGGCACCGTTTTGCTGCCCTTCACGCTTGAGGTTGTTCCGACCGTGGATCTGGACAAAGGTCGCATCATCGCAGACCCGCCCGAGGGCCTGATCTGATGCGACGCGTTCTGCTGCATCTGGGGCTACACAAGACCGGAACCACCGCAGCACAGTCGTTTTTGTATGAAAACCGCGAGTTGATCTGGCCACATTTCGCGCTGTTGCTGCCTTACAAGACGCGCAAATTTGGGCTGTCAGGTGCCGCGACCCGACATTCCATCTATGGAACCGTAGGAACGCTGTCCGAATTCAGCTCGCAGACCCGAGAGTATCTGGCCACGCGAAACTTCGGCACGAAACGCGGCCTGATCGTCAGTGAAGAGAATTTCAGCGGCCTGCGACCCAGCCGCAATATCGAACAGGGATATGCTGCCGCACCGGATCTGGCCGCTTGTCTGGTGGACGCCGTCCGCGATCGGTTCGAGGATCAGGAGGTCGATATCACGATCTACCTGTCCCTGCGCCAGCGAGGGGCGTGGTTGCGCAGCCTTTGGGCGCACGATCTTCAGAGAACCCGCGAGGTCCAGGATTTCGAAACCTTTCGCGCGAAAATGGATCACCTGCCCGCGCTTGAGGAAACGGTCTCGGACATTCGCAAGAAACTGCCGTCGGTCACTGTGACCGAAGAGTGGCTGGAAGAGATGCAGCTGCGACGCTTTGGTCCCGGTACGCCATTTGCCGAATTCCTGAACTTGCCACGGGAAAAGGCACGACTTTTGGTGCCGCCCACAAAATCCAACAGCAGGCTGCCGGAAAGCGTGTTGGCGGAATTACTGACGCTGAACCGATCCCATCTGGACGAAGCGGAGTTGACCCGGCAAAAAGCGCTGGTAGTAGAGCGGGCAAAGAACGCGATGGTCGGCACAATATGACAGACAAGCCAAGCAAATCTCATGGACGCAAGGCAATCCGACCCACGCTGAAGCCGCGTGAATTGATGACTCCGACACCTGATCTGCACGGGGTCTGGAAGGCGAAAATCATCACCCTGTTCCCGTCGGCCTTTCCCGGCGTTCTGGGCGAAAGCCTGACGGGCAAAGCCTTGCAAGAAGGGTTATGGCAGTTAGAGACCGTGGATCTGCGCCAGTTCGGTGTTGGCAAACATCGCAATGTCGACGACACGCCCGCCGGCGGCGGCGCGGGTATGGTGTTGCGCGCAGACGTTCTGGGCGAGGCAATCGAACACACAATGGCTGGCGTGCAGGGCAACTGGCCACTGATCTACCTCAGCCCGCGCGGTCGCCGCATGGATCAGCGAATGATGCAGAACCTTGCACGCTGCGACGGCATGACCTTGCTTTGCGGTCGGTTCGAAGGCGTCGATGAACGCGTGTTGGAGCATTACGGCGTTCAGGAAGTCAGCCTTGGTGATTTCGTGATGACCGGCGGCGAGATCGCAGCCCAGGCGCTGATTGACTCAACTGTGCGGTTGATTCCCGGCGTATTGGGCAACCAGGCCTCAGCCGAAGACGAAAGCTTTTCTTCGGGTCTTTTAGAGCACCCGCAATACACCCGACCCGCAGATTGGAAAGGCCACCCGATCCCCGACATTCTGATGTCTGGTCATCACGGGCGCATTGCCGAATGGCGTCACCAGATGTCCGAAGAGATCACCCGCAAGCGACGCCCTGATCTGTGGGAACGCTTTGAGGAATCCGGGGACGGTACACAGGATTGATACCCCGAGTGTGACTTGTATGCAGCACGTTCCTGTATTTGGCGAACACCACTTGAAGCTGATGTTCTGAAAAAATACTCATCTTTCAGATGTTGTAAAATGCGATTTCAATTCAACGCATAACAGGCTGCTAAATGAAAAAAATCATATGCTTAGCTGTGCTTGCCCTTTCAGCTTGCACAACCAAGCCTCTTGAGATGGCAGTGCCCACTCAGGCGGGCCATAACCTGCACTCCGCAAAGGTCGCCGTGCAATCATGCGCCGCCGAGGAAGATATTGGAGGCAACAGCGCGGTGATTGGTGGATACGCCACGAATATCCTGCTGTGGGGCGTGATCCTGGGCCCAATCGTCACGGCGCCCTTCGACGATAAGCTTCGCTCACAGGGTGAAATTGACCAGGTGCACCGCTGCATGATCGAACTTGGCTTCGAACGACGCGAACTGACTGATGGAGAGCGGTTCTGGCTGCATCACACATCTGGCGAAGAACGGGTACGCCGTCTGGATCACCTTGTGGCCGGAGGAACCATTGAAACTTATGGGGCACCTAGCGGCTAAGCGCGCCCCCCCGCCTTCCATCTGGCCCATATCTCAGGCGGGCCGTTGAATGTGTTGATGTCCACTTTCCCCTGTACGCCAGGAACCAAACCCGTACCGGTATACTGCCAAATTCGCCATGCGGCCTTGGGGTAAACGTTGCGCGGATGCCCGGCGACGGACCGTAGCCAGAATTCCGTCTTGGGCAGGCGCGCTATGTCGGTATCACCATAGAAATCCACGGTCGTATAGACGATCGGGCGGCGGCCATAGTGGCTTTCCAGGATATCAAGGAACCGCTTCGCCTCGGACCGGACGGTCGCACCATCGGGCCTGATGGTGCAGGTCTTGGAATGTGGCGTCCATTCCATATCCAGCACATGCGGCAGGTCGGCACCTCTGGGCACGTTCTCGATGAACCATTTCGCCTGCTCATGCGCCGGTCGGCAGAAATAATAGTAGTGATAAGCCCCCCAGGGAACGCCTGCGGCTTGCGCCCCGCGCCGGTGGTCGTCGAACAAAGGATCGGCCACGTCGCCACCCTCGGTCGCCTTGATGAATACGAAACTGACACCGGAGGACTTGGCCCTGCGCCAGTCAATCGGACCCTGCCATCGCGAAACATCGAGCCCGTGAACCGGATAGTGCCCCGGATGCCGGCCTTCCCACTCATGCGGCTTGGCATCCCCAAAGCTTGGAAAAATGACCGAGGGCGACGTGGTGCTCAGAAATGCCTTAGCTTCGACCTGTTGGGGCGGAGGGCTGCTGCGGCCGCAGGACAGGGTCGCGAAGGCCAAAACAGCCAGCATCAATGCTGTGCGCATGGTATGTTCCTGTTCTAAATTTCTGCTCTTACAATTCCCTCTAGAATGCCTGATCTGCCTGACAAGGCAACGATGTTGTTGGCCGGTGGCGAAATCTTACCATCTGGCCCTGACCATTCTTGCGATTCAGGCTTGATCCCTGCCCACAAAGCCCGTAAAGCAGCGCAATCCGGTGCCGCGACATGCGACTCCGGTGTTTTGGTTTGCATCATGGCGTGACGCCCGGCTTTCTTCGGCCACGGCGCGGCAGGGCGGACCGGACCAAAGGAATATTCGATCTGACCTCTGGCGGGCTGTACGCAGGACCCGGTGAAGACCAAGAGCTCTCAGGCCGTGCTCAACTTCGTGGACCAACCACGAGCAGATAGGAGAAATGCGATGGACCTGATCGCACAGCTTGAGGCGGAACAGATTGCCGCCCTGGGGAAAGACATCCCCGATTTCAAAGCCGGAGACACCATCCGTGTCGGCTTTAAAGTGACCGAAGGGTCGCGTACCCGTGTACAGAACTACGAAGGCGTCTGCATCGCCCGCAAAGGCGGCAACACCATCGCCGGTGCGTTCACCGTTCGCAAAATTTCGTTTGGCGAAGGTGTGGAGCGTGTATTCCCGCTGTATTCGACCAACATCGACAGCATCACCGTTGTCCGCCGTGGCCGCGTCCGTCGCGCCAAACTGTACTATCTGCGCTCGCGCCGTGGTAAATCCGCGCGTATCGCAGAAGTCACCAACTACAAGCCCAAGGCTGGCGCCGAAGCGTAAGGAACGGAAAGATGAAAAAAGACATCCATCCCGATTATCACGTCATCGACGTCAAAATGACCGATGGCACCGTAGTTCAGATGAAATCCACCTGGGGCGCCGAAGGCGATCAGCTGGCTCTGGAAATCGACCCCTCTGTGCACCCTGCATGGACCGGTGGTTCGTCGCGCCTGTTGGACGCCGGCGGCCGTGTGTCGAAGTTCAAGAAAAAATACGAAGGTCTGGGCTTCTAAGCCAGACCCGTTTGAGATGCGAAAGGCCGCCCACCGGGGCGGCCTTTTTTGTCGGTAGAACGTTGCCAGAAATAAGTGGCTAAGCCAGCCGCATGATCAACTCGACTTCGCCATCGACAAGCCGGCCAGTCGGCGCAAACCCGAACGATTGGTAAAGCGGCAGCGCACTGCCGGGTTCGTCGACGACGCTGATCACCAGGTTGGAGCGACCCTTTTTTAAAGCCACGGATTTTGCAAAATCCAATGCGGCCATTCCATAGCCCCGGCCCTGACGAGATTTATCGACCATCAGCCGCCAGATATAGACGCCATCCGGGTCATCCTCGTCATCCAATTCTGCATCGGGATGTGCCATGTCGATAATGGCAAGCAATCCCACCGCATCGCCGCCATCCCAAATGCCATAGACTTCTGACCCCGGTTCGAAAATCGACTGCGCCATCGTCATTAGATTTGTCGCGACAAACCCTGCCTGATTGTCGCGCACAGACAATGCCGCCAAAGGGCGCAGGGTTTTTTGAGAGAGTAGCGCAAACTCAACCATGGAGACCTACTATCACAGCCGGATTTCCAGTAGAAGAATTGTCAACAGTTGAAGCGAACTCAACTCTTCGCACGCGTCAGTTCGGCTGCGCTGTGTACGGGCGGCACCGGCCCCCGAAGCAACATCAGCGCCAAAGCCATCCCGACTAGAGCCGCCACCGCGGCAACAAGCATCGCGCTGTCGAAGGCGTTGTCCTGCAAGTCCCTAAGGGCCTTGGCTAAAGCGCTGCTAGTTTCAGGATCCATTTTAGCGATCAGTTGTTGGATTTGACTCGGCGTCCCATGGGTTAGGGCATGGGCCAGATCTTCTCGCTGGTCGGAACCGGCAGGCAAAGCACTCATGACCTCGGAAATACCTCTGCGGGTCGTTATCGCTTCGGCCAACCCTCCGACCACGGCGCCCAGTGTCGCGCCAAAATACAGGCAGGCGTTAATCACCCCGGACCCCTGCCCCACATGCTCTTCTGGCAAAACGCGAAGACCGAGCCGGGGTAAAAGTGAAAAACAGATACCTAATCCAATGCCGACGATCATCAGCTTCCACCAGATCTCGGCATATTGAGTGGAGTTCGAAGTTGTCATCAACAGCAAGAACCCACAGGCCATCGCCCCCAAGCCGATCACGATAGGCCATTGAAAGCTGTAGGGCGCCAGAAACCGGGGTGCAGTGACCGAGATCACGAACATGCTGAGGCTAAGCGGCATGATCGCTAAACCTGCGCCGATGGGCGAATAACCGAAGGCATCCGGGGATTGAACGAACGTGTTGAAATACACAAAGAAACAGAACAGCGTGAAGCCGGTGAAGAACATGCCAACGGCGGCCATGAAATAACGCGGATGCTTGAAGTATCGCAGTTCGATCAACGGATCGTCGCTGCGGCGAGACACGATAACAAGGATGATTGTCGCAACCGCCGCAACACCCAGCGGCATCAATGTCATCGGCGTTGCCCACCCGCTGCTTTCCCCATTGCTGAGCGCAAAGGACAGCGGGCCAAGGAACAACAGCAACGCAAAAGCGCCCGGATAATCAAACTTGGCCCCGGTTTGACGCGTGTCCGGCACATACCCGCGTCGGCTGACATGCAGTCCAATCAGGAAGGCGAACACCAGCAACACCAGATCGGTCGCAAACACCGCGCGCCAGCTGATATAGTGGGCAAAGGCACCGCCGACGATCGGCCCGACGCCAATGGCAAGACCGACAATTGCGCCCCATGCGCCGGTAACACCTGCGCGCTGCTCTTCGGGTGTGGCGGCGGTCAACAGTGACAGAGACGTGCCAAACAGGGCCGCAGCCCCCGCGCCCTGCGCGCCGCGCCCAAACAGCAGCATGGCTCCGTCTTGCGCAAACAGGACCGAGGCGGACCCAATGCCAAAGACAATCATCCCAGCGAAGAACACGCCCATCTTGCCGGTGATATCGCCCAACCGGCTGACGATTGTGACCAGCGTGGCGCTGGCCACGGTGTAGGTTGCCATCACCCATTGCAGACCGGACGGCGTCAAATCGAACTCGGCCTTGAGGTTCGGTAGAATGGTCGCGACGGCCGTTGTGTTAAACCCAACAACCATCATGCAGATGGCCGTCATCGCCAGCACAACGCGGGCACCCCTCTCGTGCGTTGGGTCAGAAGGCGTCTTGTCGGTCATAAATCCACCCAAAACTCATTGTTCTTAAATGCAATTAATCAGCAGTTTAGCGATTTTTGTCGCTAGGCATAGGGTCGGCTTTAGATCCAGTAGGACAGCGCGATCGGCAGGACGATGATCGTGGCCAGCGTCGACACAAGAATGAAACCAGCAACATCCGGCCCGTATTCCGGCACGTGTTGGTCAATGAACAGGTAAGTCGCAACCGAGGACGGCATCAGGCAACACAGGATCACCGCGCCACGCTCAGCCCCGGTGAAACCAAAAACCCATACCAAAGCGCTGGCGATTGCAATCGCCATGACCAGATGCAGAACGGTCAACAGCACCGCCCGGCCCAGGCTTTTGATCCGCAACGTCGCCAGCGTATGGCCCAATGTCAGCAGCATCAGTGGGATCGACAGCCCCCCAAGAATGTCAAAGGATTTTGCCAGCGGTTGAGGCAAGCTTGATCCGCTCGCCATAAGGACCAGAGACAGGATCACTGCATAAATGATCGGGGACGTGACGAGCTTTCTGGGCGAAAACTCACCCGCCGGGATCCACATGCCGATGGTGAAAATGCTAATCAACACAACCACGACAAATCCCATCGTATAGGCCATTCCCGCATCACCCAACGCAAGCAAGGCGATAGGCAGCCCGATATTGCCCACGTTCCCATGCATCAGCGGCGTCAAAAAGGCCCGAACCGGCAGACGCATGGTTCTCAGTGCCAGAAGCCCCAACACTCCGAACCCAGCAATGGCCAGCGCTGCGGCCGTCATGACGTCCAGAAAGGTGCCTACCGCGATCTTGGTTGTGGACAGGTGCGAGATGATCAGCGTCGGGTACCCAACGCGCGAAACGATCCCACCGATAACTTTGTTGTCGAACGGTGCCTTGATCGCGGCAAGGGCATAGCCGATTCCGGCGCAGATCAGCACCGGCAGAACCACGTTCAAAACGTTCAAAAACAGATGGTCCAACCGGTTCCCCTGTTGCAAAACCCTGATTTGAACTGTGAAACAGCCGGTCCGTTTTGACAAGCACGCGTCCTAACCGACACAGCCGGTTGAGTTTTCCAAATTAGAGCCTGTTATTGCCCTGCTAGGGGGCTTGGGGTTCTTCCCTTCCCGGCTTCCACAACATATAGTGGTTGGTAACAACGTGTGGGTAAGCACGGCGGGACGTGGGAATACAAGCATGGCACATATTATCGTAGTGGGGAACGAGAAGGGCGGCGCAGGCAAATCGACCGTGTCGATGCATGTCGCTACAGCGCTGGCCCGCTTGGGTCACAAGGTCAGCACACTGGACCTTGATCTTCGGCAGCGCAGCCTTGGCCGGTACTTCGAAAACCGCGGCAACTTTCTGAATAACTCGGACCTGACCCTCCCCAGCCCCCGCCATCATGACCTGCCCGAGATTGATGCATCCAAGCTGAAGCCCGGCGAGAATATCTATGACCACCGCTTGTCCGCCGCAGTGTCCAAGCTGGAAAGCGATAGTGATTTCATCCTGATCGATTGCCCCGGATCGCACACACGCCTTAGCCAGGTGGCACATTCGCTGGCCGATACGCTGATCACGCCGCTGAATGACAGCTTTATCGACTTTGACCTGCTTGCACGGATCGACTCGAAAGGTGAGAAGATCCTGGGCCCTTCTGTCTATTCGGAAATGGTCTGGAATGCGCGCCAATTGCGCGCTCAGGCGGGACTAAAGCCCATCGACTGGGTGGTGGTCCGCAACCGCGTCGGCACTCAGCGCATGGTCAACAAGGAAAAGATGCAGCGCGCGATTGAGATGCTGTCCCAGCGCATCGGCTTCCGCGTCGCTTCTGGTTTCTCCGAGCGGGTTATCTTCCGCGAGCTGTTCCCGCGCGGCCTGACCTTGCTGGACCTCAAGGATATCGGGGTCAAACAGCTGAACATTTCGAACATCGCTGCACGGCAAGAGCTGCGCGACATGATGAAGGAACTGAACCTGCCGGGCGTTGAGATCGACTTCTAACGCCACGTTCGGGCGTTCCAGCCCCAGCGCTACCATACCTCGCTAAAATCGTAGATCGGGTGTGCGCCCCTGCCCTTTTGGGCAATGAGTTTTGACAATACCGGCGGCCTGAAGCTTCAGCGCCGCGTTAAGGCTGACTCTGGACCGTCATTGGTATCTTTACCAAAAATACAACTATCCAAAGCACCTTTTTGGTATTTTTGATAATCACCACTATCCACCTGATCTAATAATAGACAACTTTGAATGGATCAGGATGTGAATTCCACACCGGGTTATCAAGGGACAGGACGCCAAATCGCGCGTTGACGGGAGGACAGCCATGACCGATTCATCCATTGGGACGCCGGAGCAACTTCGGGATCCAAACTATTTTCCAGCCATATACCGGGCCGTACCGCTGGGGATACAGCACGTGCTTGCAATGTTCGTGTCCAACGTTACCCCGGCGATTATCGTTGCCGGCGCGGCGGGTTTTGGCTTTGGCTCAAACAGCCCGGACTTTCCCGAGTTGCTGTACCTGATCCAAATGTCGATGCTTTTTGCTGGCGTCGCCACGCTGATGCAAACGGTAACACTTGGCCCAGTTGGCGCGGCGCTTCCGATCGTACAGGGTACATCCTTTGCCTTTATTCCGATCATGATCCCTCTGGTTGCCGGAAAAGGCGTGGACGGTCTTGCCGCCCTGTTTGGGGGCGTGATTGTCGGTGGCTTGTTTCATGCCCTATTGGGCACGGTAATCGGCAGGATACGCTTTGCACTACCGCCCTTGGTCACAGGATTGGTTGTGACGATGATCGGTCTTGCGCTGGTAAAGGTCGGCATCGAATACGCGGCCGGTGGTGTACCAGCCAAAGCTTCTGGTGCTGAAAGCTACGGCTCATTGTCCAGCTGGACGCCTGCGCTGATCGTTGTGTTTGTTACGCTGGGGCTGAAGTTCTTCGCGCGTGGCATGCTTTCCGTATCGGCTGTCCTGGTCGGTATTTTAGTGGGCTATGTTTATTGCTTGCTGGTCGGGAAACTGCCTGTCGAAGTGATCTCTGGCTCGTGGGAACGCTCTGCGGCTTTCGCTCTGCCGCAGCCGTTCAAATACGGCTTTGAGTTCTCGTTTGCTGCTGTAATCGGTTTCTGTCTTATGGCCTTTGTGTCCGCCGTCGAGACGGTCGGAGATGTCTCGGGGATCACCAAGGGTGGCGCAGGTCGTGAGGCCACCGACAAGGAGATACAGGGTGCCACATATGCTGACGGTTTCGGCTCTGCCATTGCTGGTGTCTTTGGCGGCTTCCCGAACACCTCGTTCAGCCAGAATGTCGGTCTGATCGCTATGACCGGCGTCATGAGCCGCCACGTGGTCACCATTGGTGCCATTTTCCTGATTGTGTGCGGTCTGGTGCCCAAAGTCGGCGGGTTGATCCGAACAGTTCCGATCGAAGTGCTGGGCGGCGGCGTCATAGTCATGTTCGGCATGGTTGTCGCCGCAGGCGTATCCATGTTGTCGGATGTTGTGTGGAACCGTCGCAACATGGTGATCTTTGCGGTTTCGCTTTCGATTGGTCTGGGGCTTCAACTCGAAGTCATGAACGTGGCACCCGGATCGGCAAATGCGCTGCAGCACCTGCCCGACACCCTACGGGTTCTGGGCGCGTCAGGCATCCTTCCAGCAGCGTTTATCGCTATTGTGCTTAACCTGATCCTGCCAGAGACACTCGCGGATGAGGCGACAGAAGAAGTCTCTGGGGGTATGGCCGGCCACGGGCGCGGCGCGTTGGTTAAGGACGATCACGTCTGAGCCAGAAACCATTGCTTGGGCCTGTTCACAAATGGATAGGCCCAAGCCGCAATTAATTTCGGCCACGAAACGCAAACTCAATCCCGTGCGTCATTCGCCTTGTAAACCGTAAACAGTTCTTTCGGTTCCGGCACTCCACGCAGCATATAGCGACCGACAGAGACCAGCTCTGACGCGGCAGGTCGTGCAGCCTTTGCCACATCGTCCGAGATCAGGATCCGTTGCCCCAGTGACCGGTGCATTCCGGCAATCCGCGCGGTCTGGTTGACGGTCGGGCCGATGACGGTGAAGTCCAGGCGGTTCTCAGAGCCGATATTGCCGTACAGAATCTCACCTGCATGCAGCGCCAGCGTATAGTTCGACACAGGCAGGCCATCGGCAGAACGTTGTGCGTTCAGTTTCGCCATTGATACCTCCAATTCGCCGACGGCAGCCAGTGCCGCACGCGCGTCCGCATCGATCTCGCCCACATCGAACATGGCCATTAGCCCGTCGCCCATGAACTTGAGGATGCTTCCATCGCATTTGTGGACCACGTCTATCGCAGCGGCCAGATACTCGTTTAGCATCTCAATAAGGGCATCACCCGGCAGCTCTTCGGACAGGCTGGTGAACCCCTCAAGGTCAAAGTTCCAGATCACTGCGTCGATTTGCTGAAGCGACCCGCGCCTGATCTCGCCGGACAAAACGCGCCGACCGGCATCGCGTCCCAAATAGACGCGCATCAGGTCCTTTGATATCCGCTGGTTGTTTGCAGATTTCAAAGCCAATCCGAGATGCGGTAGGGCTGTATTGATCAACGCCAGATCGCTATCCTTGAACCCCTCGGGCGCGTTTGAGGTCCAGGACAACAATACACCGTTCACCGCCTTTTTGGCGTCCTTCGGCTGATTGTGAGTCGGAATGTCAAAGGACACACCCGTCGCGTAATATTCAGTGGCGCCATGTTCGCGCAGTTCATTCAGCAAGGGAAATCGGCTTGGTTCGTTCTGATCCACCAACCGTTCGTGCACAACGCTTTCGCCTTCGTTCAGAACAGCAAACAGAGGGCTAGCACGCCATTGATCGCTGGGTTGTTCAGAGTATTCGAACTTTTGATATTCCCCGCCCTGGCCGTAATACCAGCTATAGCCGGTTCCGCCATAAATCGGGTGCAGGGTCGATTGGGCCGCGTGAAATCGCATCAGCGGAACGCCCAGTTCCACCAGGCGATTGCAGTACTCTTCCAGCAGTTCTTCTTTTTCGACACCCTCAAGCCCGCGCGCCACCAGCCAGTTGATCAGATCGCTTGATTTTGCCGTATCGGCATCCAAGGTCGTCATGTTTTGTCCCATTTTTGTTCTGGGCTTCATCTGGGAATTGCGGCGGCGAATTACCAGTGGTCAATCCATATGCGCCAGACGCCGAAGCATTTTGCGCAACAGTTCCGCTTCGTCCCGCGAAAACAGGCCGGCAAGCTTTGAATCATAGGCCTCGGCCACCAGGCGCAAATCCCTGTAAACCGTCTGACCTGCGGATGTCAGCGTCAATTGTTCAACCCGGCGGTCGGATGTGTCGCGATTACGGGCTAAGTATCGGCGCTGTTCCAATTTCGAAACTGCGCGGCTGACCTTGGTTTTGTGAATTTTGGCGCGCTCACCTATTTCTTTCGCAGTCATCTCGCCGTAATTTCCCAGATGAAACAAGACGCGCCATTCGGTGCGAAGCATTCCGTAACGGTCCTTATAGACCTGCTGAAACTCCAGCGAACTTTCTTCGGCTGCACGGTTCAGCAGGTACGGCAGGAATTCCTGCAGATCAAAGTCATCTTTTTTGGCAGATTTGTCCTGAGTCATGCTTGTTAGTTACAAAATCAACTATTACTCGACAAGCAGCAATTGGAGGAACACGGGATGAACCATCCGACGGATCCGCACAAAATGACGCAAGCCAGCACACCCGTTGGCACGCATGCGGGTTATATGCCCGGCTTTGGAAACGACTTTGAAACCGAGGCCCTTCCCGGCGCGCTGCCGCAGGGCATGAACAGCCCGCAGCGTTGCAATTACGGCCTTTATGGTGAACAGCTTAGCGGCACGGCCTTTACAGCCAATCCGCCCGAGCGCACGTGGTGCTATCGCATTCGCCCGTCGGTCAAGCATTCGCACCGTTATGAAAAAATCGAACTGCCACATTGGAAATCCGCGCCCTGCGTTGACCCGGACGTGATCAGCCTTGGCCAATACCGCTGGGACGCAGTGCCTCATTCCGATGAGGGGCTGACATGGCTCACCGGTATGCGCACCATGACAACGGCGGGGGATGTGAACACGCAGGTGGGCATGGCCAGCCACATCTATCTGGTCACCGACTCTATGGAGGATGACTATTTCTTCTCGGCCGATTCCGAGATGTTGGTGGTGCCACAGGAAGGTCGCCTGCGGTTCGCGACCGAACTCGGAATCATTGATCTGGAACCCAAGGAAATCGCCATTCTCCCCCGTGGCCTCGTGTACCGTGTCGAGGTGCTGGAAGGCCCGGCGCGCGGGTTTGTCTGCGAGAACTACGGGCAAAAGTTTGAATTGCCGGGACGCGGCCCGATCGGGGCGAACTGCATGGCCAATCCACGCGATTTCAAGGCTCCGGTAGCTGCGTTTGAAGATCGTGAGGCGCCATCGACTGTTACTGTCAAATGGTGCGGGCAGTTCCATACCACGAAGATCGGTCAAAGCCCGCTGGACGTGGTGGCGTGGCACGGCAATTACGCGCCCTACAAATATGATCTGCGCACCTATTGCCCAGTCGGCGCGATCTTGTTCGACCACCCCGATCCATCTATTTTTACCGTGCTCACCGCTCCTTCAGGCCAGCCGGGGACAGCCAATATCGACTTTGTCCTGTTCCGCGAACGCTGGATGGTGGCCGAGGATACTTTCCGCCCGCCCTGGTATCACAAGAACATCATGTCCGAGTTGATGGGCAACATTTACGGCCAGTACGACGCCAAACCGCAGGGCTTTGTTCCCGGCGGGATGAGCCTTCACAACATGATGCTGCCGCACGGGCCGGATCGGGAAGCGTTTGAAAAAGCATCAAACGCGAACCTCGGACCAGACAAGCTGGACAACACGATGTCCTTCATGTTCGAAACCCGTTTCCCGCAACATCTGACACCATTTGCAGCCAACGAAGCCCCGTTGCAGGATGACTACATCGACTGCTGGACGTCGCTTGAGAAAAAGTTCGACGGCACACCAGGCAAAAAGTGACACCCAAAAGAGGTTTGAATACATGCCATTAATGAAATCCTGGGTGGCCTCGGCCAATGAGGCCGATCACCCGTTTCCTCTGAACAACCTGCCATACGGCGTTTTCTCGACCGAAGGAGGTGATCCGCGGTGCGGCGTGGCGATTGGCGACGTGATTCTGGACGTCACCGCAGCCGAGGCCGGGGGCCTGATCGAACTGGCCGACGAGCCGCTCTTTGACCTGCCTTTCTGGAACCCGCTGATGGAGGAAGGTCCTGCCGTCTGGGCTGCATTGCGCAACCGCCTGACCGCATTGTTGGCCGAAGGCGCCGAGGAACAGGCGCAGGTTGAACCGTTGCTTATTGCTCAGATCGACGCCGAAATGCACATGCCTTTTGCGGTCAGCGAATACACCGATTTCTATGCCGGACGTCACCACGCGCAAAACGTTGGCACCATGTTCCGCGGACCGGAAAATGCCCTTCCGCCGAACTGGTTGCATATCCCCATCGGGTATAACGGCCGGGCTTCTTCCGTTGTCGTGTCGGGCACCGATATCCGTCGGCCTTGGGGTCAGCTCAAGTCGCCCGATCATGACATGCCCGCTTTTCTGCCCAGCCGTCGTTTTGACATCGAGCTTGAGATGGGCGCGATTGTCGGTACACCCTCGGACGGACCCATCTCAGTTCAGGAGGCCGACGACAACATCTTTGGCTATGTTCTGCTGAACGATTGGTCCGCACGCGATATTCAGGCCTGGGAATATCAACCCTTGGGGCCGTTTCAAGCCAAAGCCACAGCCACTTCGATCAGCCCGTGGATTGTGACAAAGGCGGCGCTGGAACCCTTCCGCTGCGACACGCCTGCACGTGAATTCGAGTTATTGGATCACATCAAAGACTGCGGTCCGATGCTGTATGACATTGATCTTGAGGTCACGATGGAGCCCGACGGCAAGGACGCCACAGTCATTGCCCGGACGAACTACAACGAAATGTACTATTCGGCCGCCCAACAACTGGCACACCATTCGACCTCGGGCTGCCCGATGAACACGGGCGACCTGCTTGGGTCTGGCACGATTTCCGGTCCAACAAAGCCAGAGCGGGGCTCGCTGCTGGAACTCAGCTGGGGTGGAAAGGAACCGCTGACGCTGGATACCGGCGAAACCCGCACTTTTATCGAGGACGGTGACACACTGACCCTGACAGGTGCTGCCAAAGGCAAAGACTACACCATCGGGTTTGGCGACTGTGTCGGGACCCTGCTGCCCGCCCTTGAAAACCCATACACCCGATAAGGAACTCATCATGGCCAAGGCATTCGCGTCCCAAGGGGACATGTCGGAAAAGAAGATCTCTTTCACCGAGGTCGGCGAGGGCCTTTATGCCTTCACCGCCGAAGGCGATCCGAATTCCGGCGTCATCATCGGCGATGACAGCGTCATGATTGTCGAGGCGCAGGCGACCCCGCGTCTGGCCAACAAGGTGATCGAATGTGTGCAATCCGTGACCGACAAACCGATCACGCATGTTGCGCTGACCCATTACCACGCAGTCCGCGTATTGGGGGCCAGCGCCTTTGGTGCGCAACAGATCCTCATGTCCGACATGGCGCGCGCCATGGTCGTTGAACGCGGGCAAGAGGACTGGGACAGCGAGTTTCAGCGTTTCCCCCGCCTGTTTGAAGGTCATGAAAGCATCCCCGGCCTGACCTGGCCCACCACCACATTCAGCGACACGATGACGGTCTATCTGGGCAATCGCCGGGTCGATCTTATGCATTTGGGCCGCGCCCATACCGCAGGTGATATCGTCATTCATGTACCCGACCAGAATGTCATGTTCACCGGTGACATCGTCGAATACCACTCGGCCTGCTATTGCGGCGACGGGCATTTCAGCGATTGGGGTGATACGCTGGATGAAATCAAGTGGTTCGACGTCGATGCCATCGCACCGGGTCGCGGGAACGCCCTGGTCGGCAAGGACATGGTCAATGCAGCGATCGAAAACACCCGTGACTTTGTCGAGAGCACCCGTCGCCCTGCTGCGAAAGTGGCAGCACGCGGTGGATCTCTGAAAGAGGCATGGGATGCAGTGCGCGCAGAGTGCGATCCGAAATTCGCGGATTATGCGATCTACGAACATTGCCTGCCCTTCAATGTCGCACGCGCCTATGACGAAGCGCGCGGCATCGACACGCCACGCATCTGGACCGCGCAGCGCGATGTTGAGATGTGGGAGGCCCTGCAAGGCTGAAGAAGTCGGGCAAACTTGATCCAGATCGTTTTGCGCAGAGGAAATAGGTGGAATCATGGGCCGAGGCCTTCCGGCGCGCCCGTGGCGCCTGAGTATCGGGGGAGAACCCATGAACAAGATCTTCGAAGTCCCGCTCTATGCCTATCAACGCAGCCCAGATCAGGACGCGGCAAGCTCAGTAAGACACAAGGTTATCGTAATCGGAGCCGGTCCAGTTGGATTGGCCGCTGCCATTGATTTGGCGCAGCAGGGCGTTCAGGTCGTCGTGCTGGACGACAATGACAAAGTCAGTTTTGGCAGCCGCGCAATCTGTTTCTCACAGCGGTCACTGGAAATCGCCGACCGTCTGGGCGCTGGGGGTAAGTTGGTCGATAAAGGCGTGCTGTGGGATGCCGGCAAAGTCTTTTTTGACAACCGTCAGGTCTATGAGTTTCACCTGCAACCCGACGCGGGCTATGCGCACCCCGCCTTCATTAATCTGCAACAATACTATTTTGAAAAAGCGCTTGTTGAGCGGGTGCGGGAATTGCAGGCCGAGGGCGCGCCGATTGAAATTCGCGGCCAGAACAAGGTCGAAGCCATCGGCACCCATGACGATCACGTCAAGCTTGAGGTCGAAACGCCCGAAGGCCCCTATAACGTTGAGGCGGATTGGTTGATTGCCTGTGATGGGGCAAACTCGCCCACCCGCCGCATGCTGGGCCTGGATTTCGACGGGCGCGTATTCGAAGACAACTTTCTGATCGCTGACGTGGTGATGCAGGCGGACTTCCCGACCGAACGCTGGTTCTGGTTCGACCCGCCGTTCAATCGCGGACAGTCTGCGCTACTGCACAAACAACCCGACAACGTGTGGCGGATCGACCTGCAACTGGGCAGGGACATCGACCCCGTACAGGAAAAACAACCGGAAAACGTTATCCCCCGGCTCAAGGCGATGCTGGGCGAAGAGATCAATTTCGAACTTGAATGGGTCTCGATCTACACGTTCCAATGCCGTCGGATGGAGCGGTTCCGTCATGGTCGCGTTTTGTTTGCTGGCGACAGCGCTCATCAGGTCAGCCCCTTTGGCGCGCGCGGGGCCAACTCTGGTCTGCAGGACACAGACAACCTGTGCTGGAAGCTAAAGATGGTTATAGACGGCGAAGCCCCCGAGCTTTTGCTGGAAAGCTATAACCGCGAGCGGGTCGAAGCAGCGGATGAGAACATTCGCATGTCCACCCTATCGACGGAATTTATCACGCCCAAATCCGATATGTCGCGTCTTTTGCGGGATGCGGTTTTGGACCTCAGCGAGCACTACGCGTTTGCGCGCCCGTTGGTCAATTCCGGTCGTTTGAGCACACCATGCGCATATTCCGGATCATCGCTGAGTTCTGCGGATGCTCTGACCGGGCCAGAGATCACGCGCCCCGGTTCCGCCTGCCCGGACGCGCCTTTGGGCGAGGAATTTCTGCTGCCCAAGTTGGCCGGGATATTCACTTTGTTGACTATAGATGCGGACGCTCCTGACTGTCTAGAAGAAGGCGGCGTTACGGCCACGCGGCTGGCTCTCTCGGTCAAGGATGACCTGACTTTGGAGTTGAAGCGCAGGTATCTGGGCGATGCCCCGGGTGCGGTTTATCTTATCCGACCTGACCAGCACGTCGCCGCGCGCCGCGACACGTTCGAAGAAAACGCATTCCGGCAGGCGATCCGCCGGGCAACCGGCAAGGAATAAGCGACATGACCAATTTGATCCTCACCCCAAATCTGGACAATGCAGACGGTTTTTATGCCGATCTGGTGGCGGCGCATGATGGGCTGGTCAAAGCCGACAGTGACGCGCTGAATGCACGTCTGGTTCTGGTCCTGGCCAATCACATTGGGAACGCAAATGTATTGTCTAGCGCCCTGAAAGCCGCCACGCTGAAGGACACCTGACGAACTGAGGAGATCGATGATGAGCGGCGTGGTGCTGTATGACTTTTGGCGGTCTTCGGCCAGTTACAGGGCGCGCATCGCGCTGAACCTGGCTGGGATCAGCTATCGCGGCGTGTCAATTGATCTGGCTGCGGGCGAACAAAGGTCCGACAACCACTTGGCGCGTAATCCACAGGGGCTGGTCCCCGTACTCGAGATTGACGGACTGCGGTTGACGCAATCTCTGGCCATTATCGACTATCTTGACCAAACTCGCGGCCTTGGACTGTTGCCTCCAGAGCCGGCGGCCCGGGCACATGCGCTGGCTTTGGCGCAATCCATCGCGGTCGATGTGCATCCGGTCTGCAATTTGTCCGTCGCGCAGTATGCGGCCGCGTTGAGTGATGGTGCTGATGGGATGCCCGGCATCTGGATGCGCCATTTCATTCGCCCTGGCCTACTGGCTTTTGAGGCGCTTCTCGAGGGTTTCGAACAAGCGCCCTATTGCACCGGGACCAAGCCCGGACTGGCCGATGTTTGTCTGGTCCCGCAAATGTACAATGCGCGCCGTTGGGACGTGGAGCTATCGGACTTGCCGCGGAGTCTAGGCGCCGAGGCCGCATGTGCCGAACATCCCGCCTTTGCCGCAGCCCACCCAGATATCCACGCAACCACTTGATCTGGCGCACAGAGCCTGTGTGACGGCGCAAGTGGCAATACCAATTGCAGCGCCGTACCTTGTTCGAAACGTATGCAAGAGGCCCCAATGTCAGAGATCACCGGCTATCACGCCCATGTCTATTACGACGCAAATACGCAAGCCATTGCCCAGCAGGTCTGTGAAGAGGTCGCCGATCTGTTTCCAGTGCAGATGGGGCGCATGCATGCCAAAAATGTAGGCCCCCACCCGCGATGGAGCTGCCAGTTGGGCTTTGACCCGGACGCGTTCGATCAAGTCATGCCTTGGCTAATGCTGAACCGACAGGGCCTGACCATCTTCACCCACCCCGAAACCGGCGACCATCTGGCGGATCATCGGGACCGGGCCATCTGGATGGGTGAAATGCTGGATCTTGATCTGTCGATCTTTAACAAGGTGGGCACTTAAGTCAGCGCCTTTGCCTGATCCCGCAATTTGAACTTTTGGATCTTGCCAGTCGAGGTCTTGGGTAAAGGTCCAAACACCACCGTTTTGGGGGCCTTAAAATGGGCCATGTTTTCCCGACAGAAGCCGATGATATCAGCCTCACTCGCCTGCGCGTTTGGCTTAAGTTCGATGAATGCACAAGGCGTTTCGCCCCATTTGTCATCCGGGCGCGCAACCACGGCGGCCTCCATCACCGCCGGGTGCTTGTAAAGGATATCCTCAACCTCGACGGATGAGATATTCTCACCCCCCGAAATGATGATGTCTTTCGACCGGTCCTTAAGCGCGATGTAACCGTCCGGATGCATCACCCCCAGATCGCCAGAGGCAAACCATCCACCCCGGAACGCCTTATCTGTGGCTTCGGCGTTCTTGAGGTAGCCTTTCATAACGACGTTTCCTTGCATGAAAATCTCACCCATCGTCTCACCATCAGCAGGCACAGGTTCCAACGTGTCCGGGTCCGCAACCATCAGCCCCGACAGAGCCGTATAGCGCACACCCTGACGGACCTTCAGCGCGGCGCGGTCTTCGGCCCCCTTGTCGTTCCATTCATCCTTCCAGGCACAGACCACTGACGGGCCATAAGTCTCGGTCAATCCATAGACATGGGTAACCTCGACGCCCATGTTTTCCATGCTTTCGATCACCGCGGCGGGCGGCGGTGCGCCGGCGGTCATCACCTTGATCTCATGATCGAAATCCTTGAGGTGATCAGGCGCATTGGCAAGCATGTTCAGAACGATCGGCGCGCCGCAGAAATGCGTAACTTTCTCATCCCGGAACGCCGCATAAATCGGTTCGTCCCGCACGGCCCGCAGGCAGACGGAAACCCCCGCATTGGCGGCCATCGCCCAGGGGAAACACCAGCCGTTGCAGTGGAACATCGGCAGGGTCCACAAATAGACCGAATGCTTTGGCATGTTCCAATCCAGTAGATCCGACTGGGCGTTCAGCGCAGCCCCTCGGTGGTGATACACGACACCTTTCGGATTGCCGGTTGTACCAGAAGTATAGTTCAGCGTGATCGCGTCCCACTCGTCGTTGGGTAAGGACCAGTTGAAATCCGGGTCACCTTCGGCCAGCAAGGCGTCATAAGTCAGGCGGCCCAGCTTCTCTCCACCATCAAAGCTTGGGTCTTCGATATCGACGACCAATACGTCGTGATCGACCTGCTTCAGCGCCTCTTTCACGACGCCCGAGAATTCCGGATCGACCAGCAAAATCCTGGATTCCGCGTGGTTCAGAATGAAAGCAATGATCGGCGCATCCAATCGGGTGTTGATGGCATTCAGAACAGCGCCCGCCATAGGCACCCCAAAATGTGCCTCATACATTTCCGGAATGTTGGCGGCGATGATAGAAACCGTGTCGCCCGGGCTGATTCCACGGGCCGACAATGCGCCTGCCAAACGACGACAGCGGGCATAGGTTTCAGCCCATGTATAGCGGCGCGCGCCGAATACTACCGAAGGGTAGTCCGGATAAATCTGCGCCGTCCGCTCGATAAAACTCAGCGGTGACAGCGGAGTATAGTTTGCCCGGCACTTGTCCAAATGACGCTCGTAGATGCTGGCTTGTGTCATTTACTAACCCTCCCTCGTCCATTTCGGCGAATTGAGCACAAAGTTGATCCTCTGACAAACCCGTAAAAATACGGCGCGGCCATGGACTGGAATTACGGGATGGTGCAATCTGGCCCTATCTCCGACAGAGCTTTCGCGGTGATCTGAGCCATCGAAACACAAAGCCGGGAAAGCCCATTTTTGGCAACCCGCGCCCCAGTCATTCTGAAAGGACATGTCATGGACGGCACGTTCAACGAAAACGATCTCTCCCACGTGGTCGAGGCCGACCGCGCCCATATCTGGCACCACCTGCTGCAGCATAAGCCATTGGAAACCAATGATCCAAAGATCATTGTCGAAGGCAAAGGCATGCGCGTCTGGGACCAGAATGGCAAAGAACACCTTGATGCTGTGTCCGGCGGCGTCTGGACCGTAAACGTCGGCTATGGCCGCGAATCGATTTGTAAGGCGGTTCATGACCAGCTGATGAAGCTGTGCTATTTCGCCAATACCGCAGGTTCGATCCCCGGTTCGATCTTTGCTAAAATGCTGATTGAAAAAATGCCGGGCATGAGCCGGGTCTACTACACCAACTCCGGCTCTGAGGCGAACGAGAAGGTGTTCAAGATGGTTCGCCAGATCGCGCACAAGCGCTACGGCGGCAAGAAAACTAAGATTCTGTACCGTGACCGCGACTATCACGGCTCGACCCTGGCAACCATGTCTGCAGGCGGTCAGGACGAGCGTACGGCGCAGTACGGCCCCTTCGCGCCCGATTTCGTTCGCGTTCCCCACTGCATGGAATACCGCAAGCACGAGCTGGACGGCGCGCCTGAAGAAAACTTTGGCGTCTGGGCCGCGGATCAGATCGAAGAAGTGATCCTGCGCGAAGGTCCCGAAACCGTTGGCGCCCTGTGTCTTGAGCCTGTGACCGCAGGTGGTGGCGTCATCGAAGCGCCCGAAGGGTATTGGGAACGCGTGCAGGAAATCTGCAAAAAGTACGACATCTTGCTGCATATCGACGAAGTTGTCTGCGGCGTGGGCCGTACCGGCACCTGGTTCGGTTATCAGCAGTACGGCATCAAGCCGGACTTCGTGACCATGGCCAAAGGCGTTGCCTCAGGTTATGCGGCGATTGCCGTGATGGTCACCACCGAGGAAGTCTTTGACATGTTCAAAGACGACATGTCGGACCCGATGAGCTATTTCCGCGACATCTCGACCTTTGGTGGCTGCACCGCCGGTCCAGCTGCGGCAATCGAAAACATGCGCATCATCGAAGACGAGAACCTGCTGCAGAACTGCATTGATATGGGCGACCGGATGTTGGGCAACCTGCAGGCGCTGATGGAGAAGCACGAAGTTATCGGCGACGTGCGCGGCAAGGGTCTGTTCCTGGGTGCTGAACTGGTCGCAGATCGTGCCACCAAAGAGCCCATGGACGAGAAAAAGGTTCAGGCGGTCGTTGCCGACTGTATGGCGCAGGGCGTCATCATCGGTGCCACCAATCGTTCGATCCCCAGCCGCAACAACACGCTGTGCTTCTCGCCCGCACTGATTGCAACCGCAGACGACATCGACCAGATCACCGATGCGGTCGACGGCGCATTGGGTCGTGTATTCGGCTGAACGTAACTGAAAACATCTGCCACCACTCACGCAATCACGGCAGATGAACTTAAACCGGCGCGCCCACCGCGCCGGTTTTTTTGTGTTTACGCACGCGGGTTTGTCAAAAGCGCCAACTCAAGTACCCTGTGGCTATCACACCCCATGCAGGAGACGTGTCCAATGGTACTCAAGCTCATCCGAAGCCTCGCCGCCGTGGCCATCCTTACGGTCGCCACCCCTTCCGGCGCTGATGAAGGCAGCGGCTTTCCCCAGATCGTCGGCACCTGGCACGGCACCTATCTGGTGGCTTTCGCCAAATCGAACCCAAACCACGGGAAAGGCCTGCTGAAAACCGAGATGGAGCTGGAAGTCACCAAGCTGGACGGCAACCTAATCACCGCCACCAATCGCTGGCGGCGCATCGGTGACACCGAGTGGATCGTCGAAGAAGCAATGGGCACCTTCAGCCTGGACGATCCCACTCGCTTTGTTCTGGCCGAGGCCGGGATTTCGGGCGAAGACGTCTCGGCGGGGATTTTCAACGGAGTCTACCTGGATGACGTGATCATGGTCACCTATGCCGGTCCGGGAACCGGCGTGGCGTTTGCGGCGCAGTTGGTAAAGAAAGACCCAAGCAAATAGGCTTATGGCTCCGCTAATAATTAGCGAAACACACCAGCCAAAGTTTGGCCGCCATCCTATCTCTTGCCGTTATGCCTCCACTGATGCAGACTTGAATCAGGAAGGATGTCTGCCTCACCACTTAGCAAGTTGGCAGACCACCCAGCGCGACACCATTCTTTGAGAGGAGTGTGTCATGGCATCCAAAACTACAGGGTCCACACCACCGGACAACCTGACGCCGCAACAAGCGGCTATGCCCCAAATCAATAGGGTAACGACAAGTGATATCACCGTATCGCTGAAGGCAGGGTTTTCCGACTTTCTGGCGCGCCCTTTTATGAGCGGATTCTTCGGCCTGTTCTATGCGGTTTTCGGAATCCTGATGGTTTGGAGTCTGGTCTGGCTCGGCAAGATCTGGATGATCATTCCCGCCATTGCTGGTTTTCCTCTGGTCGCACCTTTCGCTGCCGCTGGGCTTTATGAAATGTCCCGTCGGTTGCAGAACGGAGAAAGGTTCGGCTGGTCAGAAATCCTGACCGTGATGGCCAATCAACGCAAACGCGAAATGGGCTGGATGGCCTTTGTCACCCTGTTCATTTTCTGGGTTTGGATTTACCAGATCCGGCTTTGGTTGGCGATCACCCTTCAAAACGCATCCTTTTCGGATTTTAAAGGGTTCTTGAATATCGTACTCTTCACACCTCAGGGCTGGACCTTCCTTGCCATTGGCACCTGCGTCGGCGCATTTTTGTCGGCCGTACTATTCTCGGTGACCGTCGTTGCCATGCCCATGCTGCTCGACCG
Organism: Ruegeria sp. CDSA033; assembly: GCF_059612305.1. NCBI lineage: Bacteria > Pseudomonadati > Pseudomonadota > Alphaproteobacteria > Rhodobacterales > Roseobacteraceae > Ruegeria > Ruegeria sp. CDSA033. The sequence continues at coordinate 95,474 of NZ_JBXWQI010000012.1, forward strand.
GGAAACCAATTTTGTTTCGGCCATGTTGACTTCTTTGCGCGTCGTCGCGGAAAGCCCCGGTGTCATGCTCACTTGGGCCGCGATCATCTCAGTTACTATGCTGTTGTCGCTGGTTCCGGCGTTTCTGGGCCTGATCTTTACCTTGCCGATCCTTGGCCACACCACATGGCATCTTTATCAGCGGGCGGTACCGCCAGTGCAGGAGTGATCCGTCGGAGTATCACCATGGCCATTGTGCGCTTTTAATGGCCGAAATTTTGCTGAGTTCACTTTCGGCTATCAATGAAAAAGGCCGCCCCAAATGGGACGGCCTTTCATTCACTGTCTCTGCTAAGAGAGGATCAGGCAGCCAGAGCAGCCTGAGCTTGGGCGACGATCGTGCCGAACGCTTCCGGTTCGTGCACGGCCAGGTCGGCCAGAACTTTACGATCCACTTCGATACCGGCCAAGGTCAGGCCGTTGATGAAGCGGGAATATGTCAGTGCTTCGTCATGCGAACGGACAGCAGCGTTGATACGCTGGATCCACAGCGCGCGGAAGTTGCGCTTGCGGTTTTTACGGTCGCGGGTTGCATACTGGTTCGCCTTGTCGACGGCCTGACGGGCAACCTTGAAGGTGCTCTTGCGGCGGCCATAGTAACCTTTGGCGGCCTTGATAACCTTCTTGTGACGGGCGTGAGTTACGGTTCCACCTTTAACGCGGGACATCTCTTAATCTCCTCTTAGCGGTCGTAGGGCATGTAGCCCTTGACGATCTTGGCGTCGGGGGCGGACAGGGTGGTGTTGCCACGGGCGTCGCGGATGAACTTTTTGGTCCGCTTGATCATGCCGTGACGTTTGCCGGCCTGGCCAGCAAGGACCTTACCGGTCGCAGTCACCTTAAAGCGCTTTTTGGCGCTCGACTTTGTCTTCATCTTAGGCATTTCCGTCTCCTTTCGGGGTTCGGTACTAAACGCGACTCGGCATGCCACATTGGCCGGTCACGCGATCAGAAGCGCCGTTTACGCAAGTTCGACCATACTGGCAAGGGGGTTTGGACCAGAATCTGCGCTTTTTACAGGCTGATCAGGCACCAGGGCGGCCAAGGCCGCCCCGGTGGTTTGAGTTAATGCTCGAATTTGCGGATTTCGCCGGTCTTCAGTCGGCTCGCATAGCTGGCCAGTTCTTCACGCACCACCTTCATCAGGAAGTACAACGCAAAGACGTTCACGACCGCCATCGCAAAGATCGCCGCATCCGAGAAGTCGATGACAGGGCCAAGATTGGCCGCCGCGCCGATGACAACGAAGATGCAGAAGATGACCTTGAACACCAGCTCCTTGGCGTGGCCTTCCCCGAACAGGTAGGTCCAGGCCTTGAGGCCATAGTAGGACCAGCTGATCATGGTTGAGAAGGCAAACAGCACAACCGCTATCGCCAGAACGTATGGGAACCAGCTGAACGCGCTGCCAAAGGCGGCAGAGGTCAGGCTGACGCCCGAGTTGCCATCAACGGTCGCAATGGCATTACCCGCTTCGTTCAGCATGTAGTTGCCGGTTTCCGGATCGACGATCAGCTGCTGGGTGATTATGATCACCAGCGCCGTCATCGTACAGATCACAACCGTGTCGATGAACGGCTCAAGCAACGAGACGAACCCTTCGGTGATCGGCTCTTTGGTCCGCACCGCCGAGTGTGCAATCGCTGCAGAACCCACGCCCGCTTCGTTCGAGAACGCCGCACGACGGAAGCCTTGGATCAGCGCCCCGACCATACCACCAGCGACGCCGAGGCCGGTGAAGGCACCTGCGAAAATCTGGCCGAACGCCCAGCCGATTTGATCAGCATTCATGATGATGATCACCAGCGCCGCAGCCACATACAGGACACCCATGAAAGGCACGACCTTTTCGGTCACCCGTGCGATGGATTTCAGTCCGCCCACAATGACAAGGAACACGATGATTGCAAAGACAACCCCTGTGATCCATCCGGGATAGTCGCCCGTGATGCCCGCGATCTGTTGGTGCGCCTGATTGGCCTGGAACATATTGCCCCCGCCCAGCGCGCCCAGAATACAGAAGATCGAGAACAGGACGGCCAGAATCTTGCCTCCAGGCAAGCCAAGCTCGTCAAATCCCTTGGACATATAGTACATCGGGCCACCGGAAACGGTGCCATCCTCGTATTCGTTGCGGTATTTCACGCCCAACGTACATTCGGTGAATTTCGACGCCATGCCCAGAAGGCCCGCGACAATCATCCAGAAGGTGGCACCCGGTCCGCCGATACCGACGGCAACCGCCACACCGGCGATGTTGCCTAGGCCAACCGTACCCGACAGCGCCGTGGCCAGAGCCTGAAAGTGGCTGACCTCACCCGCATCGTTGGGGTCGGAGTAGTCGCCTTTGACAAGGCTGATCGCATGGCCAAAGAACCTGAGCTGCACAAAGGCAAAGTACAGCGTGAAAACAGTCGCCGCGACGACCAACCAGCCGACGATCCACGGGAAACTGGTTCCCGGAAACGGTGCAAAGATAAAGCTGACAAATGGCCCGGTGAAATCGGCAAATGCCTGATTGATCTTGTCGTCCAGTCCAGGCGCGTCTTGCGCCATTGCCGGTGCGGCGATCAAGGCGGCGATTACAGCCAGCCAGAGATGTTTCAACATAGTCATTCTCATCCCTCCCGTCAGTTCACAACAGTGACTGGCACATCGGCGTGCATGACCAGATTTTGGGTCGAGCTGCCAAACAAGCGTTTTTTGAAACCATCGGCCGAGGCGCGCCCGACGATGATCTGCGAGCCGCCATTCTCAACGGTGATTGCGTTCAGAGTTTCGGCCACGTCGCCATGACGCACGATGCCCTGCACTGTGTAACCATCTGCGGTCAGAGCCTCGACAGCCGGGGTAACAATCCGGTTCGTCGCAAGTTCGATTTCTTCTTCACGCCGCTTGTGCCGCAACGCGTTTTCCTCAGGGGTCTGAAAAGTAAATGGGGACCATTCGATGACATAAACAACCAGCAATTCGCACGTGCCAATTCGGCCAGCCAGATCTTTGGCAAAGGCGATGGCGCGTTCTCCGGTTTCTGTCCCGTCCAGTCCAATGACAATTTTCGTTGTCATAACGTTCCTCCAATAATTTTGGTTATGCCGGGACCTGTGCCCCCGGCAGGGCAGCCGGAACCTGGAACTTATTAAGTGGACCGCCCATGCGCCCGAGTATCCCGGAAAAACCCCAAAAAACAGAGAGTTATCTTATGGGAGCAACCAATAATTCGCTATACAATTGAAATTGTTGTTATTTTTTCGCCTAAAATTTAGGCGTATCGGTTTGATACTATATTTCACCGGGCCCGGCATTGCTGTAATCAGCCGGGATCGGTGTTATAGATCAGCCGTTCATCACAGGGTGCGATGCGCAAAATATTGGTCGTTCCCGGGACGTTGAAAGGCACACCGGCAGTCACTACGATCTGATCGGCTTCGGATGCGAACCCACCGGCACGGGCCGCACGGGCCGCATTGACGACGGCACCTTTGAACCGCTCAAGCTCGGGCGTCATCACGCAATGACAACCCCAGCTCAGACACAGACGCCGCGCGGTTCCGGTGGCAGGCGTCATTGCGATGATCGGAACGCCGGGACGTTCGCGGGCGGTCAGCAGCGCGGTGGTGCCGCTTTGGGTAAAACAGCAAATCGCTTTGATATCTGTTTTTTCGGCAATCTCGCGCGCGGCGGCAACGATACCATCGGCAATAGTGGTCCCCTTTGCCGTCCGGGACGCTGCGATAATCTGCGTGTAGGTCGGGTCCGCTTCGACCTCGATCGCAACCTTGTTCATGGTTTGCACGGCCTCGATTGGGTACGTACCCGCAGCGGATTCCGCGCTGAGCATGATCGCATCCGTGCCTTCGTAGATTGCCGTCGCCACATCCGAGACCTCGGCCCGAGTTGGCATCGGGCTTTCAATCATGCTTTCCAGCATCTGGGTGGCCACGATCACAGGCTTAGCCGCCCCACGGCACTTGCGAACAAGGCGCTTTTGAATAGGCGGCACAGCCGAAACCGGAAGCTCGACACCCAGATCGCCGCGCGCGACCATGATCCCGTCAGATGCATCCAGAATGTCGTCGAATGCCTCGACCGCTGCAGGTTTTTCGATCTTCGACAGGATGGACGCACGCCCATCTGCCAGCGCCCGGGCCTCAAACACGTCCTTGGCACGCTGCACAAAGCTTAGCGCCAGCCAGTCCACGCCCAGTTGGCAGACAAATTCCAGATCGTCCCGGTCTTTGGCCGACAGGGCGGCCAAAGGCAGCACCACATCAGGAACGTTCACACCTTTGCGGTTCGAGATCGTGCCGCCGACCTCAACTGTGCAATTGGCAAAATCCTGGCCACAGTCCTGCACGGTCAGACGGATTTTGCCATCATTGACCAGAAGCCGCGCACCCGACTCCAACGCAGCAAAGATCTCGGGATGCGGCAGGCAAACACGGTTGATGTCCCCGGGCGCAGGGTCCAGGTCCAGACGGAAGGCGGCACCTTCTTCAAGTTCCTCTGCGTCGTTGGCGAACACCCCGACACGCAGCTTGGGTCCTTGAAGGTCAGCCAGAATTGCGATTGGCCTGTCCAGATCTTTTTCAATCTGTCGGATGATCCGGTGGCGTTCGCGGATCTCATCATGGCTGCCGTGGCTCATGTTCAGGCGGAAGACGTCTGCGCCTGCCTCGTGCAGCGCGCGGATCATGTCATAGTCATTTGACGCCGGTCCCAGCGTCGCCACGATTTTCACATTTCTCAGGCGTCGCATTGGTCTGGCTCTCCTAACGTCTTCTCTTGATTCCGCGCAAATGTTACCGCAAACATTGCTCAGCCTGCTTATTGCGCAATTCCCTTTTCAAAGCAACTGCCCTACACCTGCGACAAACTAGATGACAGGCTTATGACGTATTCCCCGTTTTTTATCCACGGCGCGGATCGGCCCTCGCGTTGGCTGATCACATGCGACCACGCATCCAACTTGGTTCCGCCCGACATCCAAGGTGGCGACCTTGGCCTGCCTCGTGAAGATATGGAACGCCACATCGCTTATGATGTAGGTGCCTACGAGGTGTCAAAGCATCTGGGCGAGATCCTGAACGCGCCCGTGATCGCAGCCAATTTTTCCCGCCTCGTGATTGATCCGAACCGCGGCGAAGATGATCCGACCTTGTTGATGAAGCTCTATGACGGGTCGATCATTCCCGGCAACCGGCACGCCGATGCGGCAGAACGAGAGCGGCGTTTGAACATGTGCTATCGCCCATATCATGACGCACTGGCGCAGATGGCCGCGTTGCCGCACGCGGTAATCGTGTCGATGCACTCGTTCACGCGGCAACTAAGGGGTCGTGATCCCCGCCCTTGGCACATTGGGGTTCTGCATACTCCGGACGAACGATTCTCGGGCCCTTTGATCAATCATCTTGAGGCCGAGGGTGACCTTTGCGTCGGCGTTAATGAACCCTACACCGGCGTGCTGCCCGGCGATGCCATTGACAAACACTGTACCAGTTTTGGTCGCCCCAACGCACTGATCGAGCTGCGCAATGATCTGATTGCCGAACACGCAGGACAGCGGGAATGGGCCGAGCGTTTGGCCCCAATCCTTCAAGACGCACTGGGTGAAAGCGGCTTGTGACAAAAGCCCTCACTTCATTGTGAGAGCCAACCCCAGACCCCATATTATAGGGGTAAAGGAGGCCACTATGACTCAGGAATATCTGACGTCCGTCTTTGGCTGGATGGCCGTGCTCAACATCGCGGTTTTGCTGTTCACAACCATGATGATCTTGCTGTTGCAGGACTGGATCGCTGGCATTCACGGCAAAATGTTCCAGATGGAGCGCCCCGCAGTGAAACGGGCTTACTTCCGGTACCTGGCAAATTATAAGATCCTGACGCTGATCTTCTGCATCACCCCATGGCTGGCTTTGAAACTGGCCTGATACGCTGATTGTTGAATCATCGCCCCCGGGCCGCTAGGTCACATACAGCACGCATTCCTGTCATCCGGAGCCAGACCATGGACAAACAAACCGAAATCGAACTTCAGGCCGCCGCATTCCGTCGCTTGCAACAGCATCTGATGGAGGACCGCACTGATGTGCAAAACATCGACATGATGAATCTGGCCGGGTTCTGCCGCAACTGTCTGTCGCGGTGGTATCAGGAAGCAGCCAACGAAAAAGGCATTGAGATGGGCAAGGACGAAGCCCGTCAAATTTTCTACGGCATGACCATGGATGAGTGGAAAGCCAAATACCAGACCGACGCCAGCGCGGAAAAACAGGCCGCCTTCAAAGTCGCGTTCGAAGAGAATGTAACGAACAAGGGCTGACGCCCAAAACGAAAGAGGCCCGCCAATCTGGCGGGCCTTTTCTTTAGATTGCGACCTTGCGGCTTTCGTCCAAATAGATTTCCCGCAAACGCTTGGCGATTGGTCCCGGTGTACCGTCGCCCAGCGCAACCCCGTCAATCTCAACCACGGGCATGACAAACGCGCTGGCCGAAGTGGTGAAAGCCTCATCCGCTTCCTTCGCCTCATCAATGGTGAACAGGCGTTCTTCGACTTCCATCTGTGCCTCTGCCGCCATGCGCAGCACGGCCTTGCGGGTGATGCCGTGCAGAATGTCGGTCGACAGTGGGCGGGTGACGATCTTGCCGTCCTTGACGTAGTAGGCGTTGTTGCTGGTGCCTTCGGTCACATAACCGTCCTCGATCAACCACGCATCGTCACAGCCAGCCTTCTTGGCCATCATCTTACCCATGGACGGGTACAACAGCTGCACGGTCTTGATGTCGCGGCGGCCCCAGCGGATGTCTTCGATCGAGATGATCTTGGCACCCTTCTTGGCGGCTGGGCTATCGGCCAGACCAGGCTTGTTCTGGGTGAAAAGCACGAGGCTGGGCTTGGTATCTTCGGACGGGAAAACAAAGTCCCGATCGCCATCCGATCCACGGCTGACCTGCAGGTAGACAAGCCCTTCTTCGATGCCGTTCAGCTCTACCAGCTTGCGATGAATTTCAAGCAGCTCATCCTTGGTGCAGGGCTCAGCCATCTCCAGCTCATCCAGAGACCGCTTCAGACGCACGGCGTGACCTTCGAAATCGATCAGCTTGCCATCCAGAACGCTGGTAACCTCGTAGACAGCGTCTGCGAACAGAAAACCACGGTCAAAGATGGACACTTTGGCCTCGGTCTCAGGCAGGTATTCGCCATTTACAAAAACGGTGCGGGTCATGTCTTGTCTCCTCAGCCCCAGAGGTCCGCTTTGGGCGGGTGCACTCCGGCATCATCAAAAATCAGCGGGTTGTCGCGGTCTTCGGCCAGCAGAAGCGGGCCGTCAAGGTCTGTCACCATCACACCCTGTGCCAACAGTGTCGCAGGTGCCATAGCCAGAGAGCTGCCAACCATGCAGCCGACCATCACGCGATAGCCTTCAGCCAGCGCTTGCTGGCGCAGGGCCAGCGCCTCGGTCAGGCCGCCCGTTTTATCCAGTTTGATGTTGACCACATCGTACTTGCCCTTGAGGCCCGGAAGGCTTGTGCGATCATGACAGGACTCATCAGCGCACACCGGCACGGGGCGCTCCATTCCAATCAGGGCGTCATCTTCCCCGGCGGGCAAAGGCTGCTCGACCAGGGCTACACCCAAACGCACCAGATGCGGGGCAAGGTCGGCGTAAACCGCAGCTGACCAACCTTCGTTGGCATCCACGATGATCGTGGCATCTGGTGCACCTGCGCGCACAGCCTCCAGCCGGGGCATGTCATCCGGTGTGCCCAATTTGATCTTCAGCAAGGGCCGATGCGCATTGGCTGCGGCCTGTGCCTGCATCTTTTCCGGGGTGTCCAGCGACAGCGTATACGCTGTGATTTCTGGCCCCGGAACCGGCAGCCCGGCCAGATCCCAGGCCCGCTTTCCTGCGCGCTTGGCCTCAAGGTCCCAAAGGGCGCAATCAACCGCATTCCGCGCCGCGCCTGCAGGCAAAAGGTCCATCAGGCTGTCGCGGGTAAACTCGGCAGGCAAAGCTGCGATCTCGGCCTCGACCGAATCCAGCGTTTCATCATACCTGGCATAGGGCACGCATTCGCCCCACCCCTGATGGGTACCGTCAGAAATCCGAACCGTCAGCACCTTGGCCTCGGTCCGAGACCCGCGCGAGATCGTAAAGACCTGCGCCAGCCGAAACACGTCACGAGAGACTTCTACCTGCACGCGCCAGCTCCTTCATCTTTTTCAAAATACTCTCGCCGAAGGCGGACAAGCCCGCCTCCGACGCGCCGCTTAGATCACAGTGCGGCCAGCGCATCCACCAGCTTGCCCGAACCAAAGCGGAACGGGTCAGTCGCGGGCAGGTCCATATCGGCCTCAACCTTGGCCAGATATGCGGTGGCGTCCTCTTCGGACATATGCTGGGTGTTGACCGAAACACCGACGACCTGACAATCCAGATTAGCGACCTTGGCCAGACCCAGCGCCGTGTCGCGCAGCGCTTCCAATGTCGGCAACTGATAGGTCGGCAACCCACGCATATGGTCGCGGGTCGGCTCATGGCTCAGGATCAGCGCATCGGGTTGGCCACCGTGAATCAGCGCCATGGTCACACCGGAATAAGACACGTGGAACAGCGACCCCTGCCCTTCGATCAGATCCCAGTGATCGTCATCGTTGTCAGGCGTCAGCCATTCGACCGAACCGGCCATGAAATCGGCAATGACCGCATCCAGCGGCACACCGTCCCCGGTGATCAGAATGCCTGTCTGACCGGTTGCGCGGAAGGTCGACTTCATGCCGCGCTCGCGCATCTCGGCATCCATTGCCATGGCCGTATACATCTTACCAACCGAGCAATCGGTCCCAACCGCCAGGCAGCGCTTGCCCTTGCGCTTGATGCCGTTTGCAATTGGGTATTCCACCGAAGGCACACGAACATCGTGCAGCTTGCGACCGGTGGCCTCGGCGACGGCAACCAGATCGGGCTCGTCGCTCAGCAGGTTGTGCAGGCCAGAGGCGAGGTCAAAGCCTTCCTCCAGCGCCATGACCAGAACCTTCTTCCATTCCTGGCTGATCACGCCACCACGGTTGGCAACGCCGATGACCAGCGTCTTTGCGCCGGCTTCTTTCGCCTCGGTCAGGGACATGTCGGTCAGGCCCAGATCAGCCTTGCAACCTTCCATACGGTACTGGCCAACGGCATTCTCAGGACGCCAGTCCTTGATACCGATTGCAACTTTGGCCGCCAATTGGTCGGGCGCATCGCCCAAAAACAGCAGGTACGGTGTCTCGATCATTGCGGTTCGCTCCTTTGATTCTGACGCAATCTAGGGGACGATTTCCACGAGTGTTTCGCGTTTTCGTCTGACAACGCCCCGTCACGTGGGAAATTTTTGCGCCTTTCCCCTAAATGGCGCACTGATCTTTCAAGTTTTCAAAGCGATTAAACTTTAATCACTGTTTTGACCTTGTATTGCGGCAATTGCTGCGATTGCATTGCCGCACTTGCACAAAGATGCTTGCTATGGCTTGCGCAATTTAATACCCCATGAAGCAAGAAAATCGCAATTTCCTTTCTTGCACGAGGTCCAGATGAGCTTTCGCATCCAACCCGCCGCCCCCGCGCGCCCCAACCGTTGTCAGTTGTTCGGACCGGGATCAAACACCAAGCTGTTCCCGAAAATGGCCGCGTCGGCCGCAGACGTAATCAACCTTGATCTCGAGGACTCGGTCGCGCCGTCGGACAAGGACGCCGCGCGCGCAAATGTGATCGAAGCATTGAACACTGTCGATTGGGGCAACAAGTACATGTCCGTGCGCATCAACGGGCTGGACACACCCTATTGGTACCGCGATGTGGTCGACCTGCTGGAACAGGCCAGCGACCGGCTGGATCAGATCATGATCCCCAAGGTCGGCTGCGCGGCGGATGTCTACGCCGTAGACGCGCTGGTCACTGCCATCGAGCGCGCAAAGGGCCGTACAAAGCCCGTCAGCTTTGAGGTCATCATCGAATCCGCAGCTGGCGTTGCCCATGTCGAAGAAATCGCAGCCTCGTCTCCGCGCATGCAAGCGATGAGCCTGGGTGCAGCAGATTTTGCAGCCTCGATGGGGATGCAGACCACTGGTATCGGTGGAACGCAGGAAAACTACTACATGCTGCGCGAAGGCGAAAAACACTGGTCCGACCCGTGGCATTGGGCGCAGGCTGCCATTGTTGCTGCATGCCGGACACATGGCGTTCTGCCCGTGGACGGACCCTTTGGCGACTTCTCAGACGACGAAGGCTACATCGCGCAAGCGAAACGTTCGGCCACCCTGGGCATGGTCGGAAAATGGGCGATCCACCCCAAGCAGATCGCGTTGGCCAATCAGGTCTTCACCCCATCGGACGAAGCCGTATCCGAGGCACGCGAAATTTTGGCTGCGATGGAACAGGCCAAAGCCAATGGCGAAGGCGCAACCGTTTACAAAGGTCGTCTGGTCGACATCGCCTCGATCAAACAGGCCGAGGTGATTGTGGCGCAGGCCGAATTGATCGCCGCGAGCTGATCTAATTGAAAAAGGCGCCCTTAAGGGCGCCTTTTTGGGAACTATCGGCCAAAGACGTTATTGGGCGTCCACGTAAAACGTTCACCTTTTTTTCCCGACTTCATCATCAGGCAAGATGTACCGAGCTTCTGGAAATAGATTATCTTCAGCGGATACCAACCCGCCTTCGGCACCTCTACTTCGGTTCGTTGATTGGCCTCACACCCCTGAATACTATTGACTTTGCCGATCTGCTGCCCGCCAACCCAGGCATCGATCCCATCGTTTGACCATGTCTCCAACTCGTAAACGCCCGGTGAGTCAAAGCGCATGTAACCGGTGATTTCTGCAGCGACATTATAGTGGTGGTCGAATGTCAAAACATCCTCGCCCTCGTTTGTATCCCTATAATCCAAACCGATCAGCGGCTGCCCCGGCTGGGCCTTAGGCAATAACTGCTTGGCATGAGTGAGATTGCGGATTTTGCGCTGAGTACCAGTTCCCACATATTTTACATTCAATCCCGCTTTTGGACTGGGTTGCGGACTGGCGGGCTGCAATTTGAGCGGCGCGGCCACTGCTGAACTGGCGATAAACGCCGCAGCTGCTATCAGCGCTCCAATGCGAACAAATTTCATTATCTTCTCCCTGTGTGTGGCCTGTTGGGGTTGTTCCCCTTCGATCAGGTCCTTGAGAAGACACTAGGCTGTGAAAATTCACCCGGCAAGCCGGTTGAAGATCACAATTCCAACGTCAGGCGCGCATATCTTTGGGTGAATCCATCACCACATAAGACGTGATCGACGTCACATGCGGCAGTGTTCCCAGAACTTCGGTGTGGAATGTCTTGTACGAAGGTAAGTCCGCGCATTCCACGCGCAACAGGTATTCGATGGTCCCCGTGATATTGTGGCATTCGACCACTTCCGGCACACGTTGTAGGGCACGTTCGAACCCTTCCTGTGCAGCCTTGGTATGTTCACCCAGCCCAACGCCGATATAGGCAACGAATCCGACACCAATCTCGGATGGGTTCAGGACTGCGCGGTAGCCCGAGATTACACCCGAACGCTCCAGCTCCTGCACGCGGCGCAGGCAGGCAGAAGGAGATAGCCCCACTCGGTCTGCCAGATCCAGATTGCTGATGCGGCCGTCTTGCGAAAGCTCTCGCAATATTTGCTGATTTATGTGGTCAATTTTCGCCATTGATTGCGATATTAACGAGATCACGCATTAAAACGCAATTTCATTTGTTCAGTTTGCAGCAATTATCCAACTCATGACCTACGATATCCTTCTGGCCCTGATCGCCTTTGCTTTTGTCTCGTCCATTACGCCTGGACCCAACAACCTGATGCTGATGGCGTCTGGGGCCAATTTCGGATTTCGCAAAAGCATCCCGCACATGTTGGGGATCGGGCTTGGGTTTACCTTCATGGTGCTATTGGTCGGTACAGGGCTGGTGCAGCTATTCGACAGATATCCGGTCAGCTACACGGTGCTGAAATTCGCCTCTGTTGCGTATCTTCTGTTCCTTGCTTGGAAAATCGCCCACGCCGCCCCGGCGAAGGGACAAAGCTCGACAGGCACGCCGATGACGTTTCTGCAGGCGGCGGCGTTTCAATGGGTCAACCCCAAGGCCTGGGCCATGGCCCTGACAGCCACAACCGCCTACACACCGGACCAGACCCTTCAGGCTATCATTGTGGTGGCCCTTGTTTTCGGAGCAGTCAACCTGCCCTCGGTCAGCACATGGACCGTTCTGGGCCAGCAAATGGCGCGCATCCTGACGAACCCGCGCCGGTTGATGGTGTTCAACTGGACAATGGCGGCTTTGCTCGTCGGCTCGCTCTACCCGGTTCTATACCCGAACTGAGCAATTTCAGCGGCAGGTCTTCAGCCTGATTACCATGACTGTGGGCCAAAACACTCAGAACGCGGTCTTCATCGGCATCCTTTCTACTTGCCCACCTGCGGATTCATATTTCGCAGCTACAAATCTCACTGAATTCACATCGGATTACACACGTAGGGATGTTACAATGGGCGGATAACTCACGAGACCAATAGATTTTTCAACATGGTAAATGAGGACCGATATGAACAATCCATCTCGCCCGCTCCGCCAAATTCTGTTTGCCGCCATCCTTGCCGCAATACCGGCTATTGCGCAGGCCGATGACGTCCAGACACAAACCATGATTTCTGAACGTGTCAGCCAGCATAACCCGGCGCCCGAAGCCTATATCAAGGATCGCCCAATCCTGGGTTGGCAGCTGACCAGCGATGACTTCGACGCCATCCCCGAGGCGATCCGCGACAACCTCGGTTCGGTTGATGGCACCAGTTACGATCAGGCTTACCTGACCGAGAATACCGGCTCGATCATTGCGCTGCAGTTCCGCAAGGATGGCCCAGACTTCTACATCATCGGAAAGAGCACGTTTGACGAGGCCTACGAGCTGGTTTCGCTGGACGATGTTGCCGCCAAGAATACGCGCCTGATCGAACGGCTGGACATGGCCCCTGATATCAAGGCGATGTTCGAAGATCAGGCGCCCGGCATTGTCGGCGCGCTCAAGACAACACCGGTTGATATGCTGCGCCTGTCTGATCTGGGATATGCAAAAAGCGATGCTCTGACCATTCAGGCCCCATGGGGCGAACAGACCAAACCCGAAGGCGCGGACGCATTTCTGGTCTGGGACAGCGGCGAGAACCAGTACTACATGGTGAACGCTGACGACGACGGCCTACCGTCCAGCTACGTACCTGTGAAGTAACCCATACCGGCGCGGCCCCTGATCGGGGCCCGCTTTACCTTGTGTTGCATTCCTCTGACAGCAAGTTCATATAGCAATGAACTTCCGCGTTGAGAGGCGTCATGACCCAGTATCTGGATTTCGAAAAACCCCTGGCCGAGATTGAAGGCAAGGCCGAGGAATTGCGCGCGCTTGCCCGTGCCAACGAAGAGATGGACGTGGCCGAAGAAGCCGCCGCGCTGGATGCCAAGGCCGCCAAGTTGCTGGATGAGCTTTATGGCGATCTGACCCCATGGCGGAAATGTCAGGTTGCGCGTCACCCCGAACGCCCCCATTGCCAGGATTACGTGGCAGAGCTGTTTACTGAATTCACGCCGCTGGCAGGTGATCGCAACTTTGCCGACGATCTGGCTGTGATTGGGGGTCTGGCCCGTTTCGACGACCAGCCCGTCATGGTGATCGGGCACGAAAAGGGCTCGGACACCAAATCGCGGATCGAACGGAATTTCGGCATGGCCCGTCCTGAAGGGTATCGCAAAGCCGTACGCCTGATGGAAATGGCCGGGCGTTTCGGCCTGCCTGTCATCACCTTGATCGACACGGCCGGTGCATATCCGGGCAAAGGTGCCGAGGAACGCGGCCAGTCCGAGGCCATCGCGCGGTCAACCGAGATGTGCCTGAAGATCGGCGTGCCTTTGGTGTCTGTGATCATCGGCGAAGGTGGTTCAGGCGGCGCAGTAGCGTTTGCCACAGCAAACCGCGTCGCGATGCTGGAGCATTCGGTTTATTCGGTGATCTCGCCCGAAGGCTGCGCGTCGATCCTGTGGAAAGACTCGGAGAAAATGCGAGAGGCCGCTGAAGCCCTGCGCCTGACCGCACAAGACCTGCAAAAGCTGGGCGTCTGTGATCACATCATCACCGAACCCAAGGGCGGCGCGCATCGCGACCGCGCCGCAACGGTCGACTCTGTGCGAGGCGCCATTGCTGCTATGCTGAAAGAGCTGGATGGCAAGGATGCGGCAGCCCTGATCAAGGACCGCCGCCAAAAGTTCCTGGATATCGGCTCGAAAGGGTTGGCGGCCTAAACCGTCAGCCGCCGAGCTGTCGCAACAAAGCCGCTGAAGGCTCCCCGGTTACGGCCAAACCACTGGCGCGTTGATATGCGCTGATGGCAGATTTAGTGTTGTTGCCGATAACCCCATCCGCGCCCTGCGTGTCATATCCTGCAGATGTCAGACGGCGCTGCAGCTCTTTGCGATCCTCAAGCGTCAACCCGGTCGCATCGGGCCCGAACGAGGCCTGAAACGGCGCGCCACCGGCAATCCGGTCGGACAGGTGCCCAACGCCGATCGCATAACTGTCCGAATTGTTATAGCGCTTGATCACCTGGAAATTGCGGAACACCGCAATGCGCGGCCCCGGGTTTTGCGGCTGTAGCACCGCGACAGGTGTTCCCGAAACAGTGCCTGCTTCGCCGCCCCATGGCTGTCCGCGAACCCAGCCAGCCCGCGCCAGATATGCGGCTGTCGAGGCCAAAGAGTCCGTGGGATCCTCGGACCAGATGTCCCGACGGCCATCACCGGTGAAATCCACCGCATAAGCCAAGTAAGACGTCGGGATGAACTGTGTATGCCCCATCGCCCCGGCCCAGCTGCCGGTCATGTTCGCGGGCGTTGTATCGCCCTCTTGAATGATCTTCAGGGCAGCGATTAGCTGTTTTTCAAAAAACGCGCCGCGGCGCCCGTCATAGGCCAAAGTCGACACCGCCGACACCACCGGCACGTCCCCCCGGCGAGATCCATACCGGCTTTCCAGACCCCAGACGGCAACGATAACCTCTTTGTCGACGCCGTATTTTGCCTCGATCTCTGAAAGGGTTCCGGCATGGCGCACCAGCATCTGCTTGCCGGTTGCGATCCGTTCATCGGAAGCTGCAATCGCCAGATAATCCTCAAGCGAGCGTTTGAATTCGACCTGATTGCGATCTCGCTCGATCACGCCCGGCAGGTACCCCGCCCCCTGAAAGGCCCGGTTGATGGTGGTCTGAGAAATACCTTGCGAGGCCGCGCGGGACTTAAAGCCGGCAACCCAGGCGTCATAGCCTGCGTTGGGGACGGCCCGCATCCGCGTTGCCGGGGCGCTGGTTGGCGTGCCACCGGAACAGGCGGCCAAAAACGTTGACCCAAGTCCAACTGAAAATAGGCGTCGATTGATCATGTCTGAAATCTGCTCTTGTTGTGATTTGGGTCAGAGTATCGCAGACCAAGTGCGCAAGCTAGTTCTGCGGTGCTTGGAAACGGCAACCCGATCACTTCGGCGACAAGCCGCTTAACTGACCAGCATCCGCAGCCCTTGCGTCACATCCGAACGTACAGCCAGCCTCAATCCGGGCTCATCCCCCGCCTTCAACGCAGCGATGATCAGCTTGTGAAAATGCGGCGGTTCTGTCCGCCGCAACCGCCCGTAAAGCGCGCGCATCGTCGGCCCCAGCTGAAGCCACACCGTTTCCACAATGGCCAGCATCGCCGGAGCCTGAGCGCGCAAATACAGCGTGCGATGGAATTCCAGGTTCGACCGGATGTAACCGACAGCATCCCGTTTCGTGACCATTTCCGCGACGGTCATGTTGATGCTCTGCAAGCGGTCGATCAGGGCCATATGTGCACGGGGCAATGCACGACTGGCCAGCTCGACCTCGAGCAGTGCACGCAGAGCCGCCAACTCTTCGATACGATCATTGGTCAGCTCGGGCGTGGACACCCGACCCGAAGAAGACAGAAACAGCGCCCCTTCGGCCACCAGTCGCCGCACCGCTTCGCGCGCAGGCGTCATTGAGACATCAAATTCCTTGCCGATCCCGCGCAGGGTCAACGCCTGCCCCGGCGCTATGTCGCCGTGCATGATACGCGAGCGCAGGGCTCGATAGACCACATCATGAGCTGCAGGCTGGGTGTCGGTTGGGCGAGCGCTTAACATAACCCCATGTGATCACAAATCGCCGCGTGGTCAACTCGTAGTGCTATCAAATCTATACTGGTGAAGCTGCGCCCCGTTGTCGCGCAGCCAGCGCCTTTGGGCTTTGCAGTCACCAAACAGGCGCTCGACCTGCGACCAGAACGCGGGCGAATGGTTCATTTCAGCCAGATGCGCGACCTCATGTGCGGCGACGTAATGCAGAATGTCCGATGGCGCGAGGATCAGGCGCCAGGAAAACATCAGACCACCAGCCGAACTGCACGATCCCCAACGGGACCGCGTATCGCGCAGGGTAAGGCTGGTGTAAGGTCGGTCCAGCATTGTCGAATAATCGTCGCAGGCCTCGGTCAGGCGATCCCGCGCCAGTTCCTTTAAGAACCTTGCCAATCGCCGGGCTTCGGCCCCTTTCGGGACTGCTACCTCTGCGTCCCGCAGCAGGACACGTCGACCCTCTGCGGGTACGATTCGCCTGTCTTTGCCTTCTATAGGGATAGATTGCCCGAATCCTACGGCTGATGGGTCGGGTCGGTCCTCAAGATGCTGACGGATCCAGTCTTCCTTGACCTTGGCGAAATTCAGCGCCTCGGCTTCAGCCACACCTTTAGGGTAGGTCAGTGTAACCCGCCCATCCAATTGAGAAATCCGCAAGCTGATACGCCGCGCCCTGGCCGATTTGCGCAGCGTTAGCGGCACCGGCGGTTTTCCGGGCAATGCGTGATCCCCCATGTGCCTGTTTCTCCTGCTCAAAGGCTTTGACAGTGCCCGCTGCATGTGGCACGTGACCTGAATCATTACTACGACTCACCTGATATCAAGGGGATCTGAAATGCCCAAGGAAGAATGGGGTGTAAAGCGCGTTTGCCCGACCACCGGTAAGCGGTTTTACGACCTGAACAAGAACCCGATCATCAGCCCCTACACCGGCGAGATCGTGGAGCTTGAAACCGGCAAGAGCCGGATGATCGCAGCAGATGCGGAAGATGCCGCATCGGCAAAAGCACGCGAAAATGCGTCGGAAGAAGAACTGGTTCTGGACGATGACGACAGTGTCGACGTCGAACTGGACGATGATCTGCTGGACGATGATGACGACAGCAGCGAAGAAGTCTCGCTGGAAGAGATCACCGATATGCCAGCGGAAGACGACAGCTAAAACCGGTCCGGGGCGGCCCTTGCGCCGCCTCTGACTTCCCCCGGATGTGAGGCAGAAACTTTTCCGCATAATCCATTTTTGGACTTGCACTCATTGCCGTCGTCTCATAAACGTCCGTCCACCGCTACGGTGGTACCTGGAAGGGGCCTTAGCTCAGTTGGGAGAGCGCTTGCATGGCATGCAAGAGGTCAGGGGTTCGACTCCCCTAGGCTCCACCATTTTTCTCCTCAGTTCGAATTCACTCGCAGTCACACGGCTTTGTAAATAAGGCTTTTGACGTGCCAGTCTTTCTCACCCCCAAGGAAACTTGGGCTCTGCCAGAATACCCATTGTGGGGGTCTGTGTGGGGTTCGCCAGTGAGAAAGTATGCAAGATGACCAAACTTACAGACAAACAAATCAAGGCTGCGAAACCCGGCTACAAGAAGATCAAGCTGGCAGATGGCGGTGGCCTGACGCTGATCGTTCACCCGAAAGGCGGCAGGACATGGGTCTGGCGCTATAGGGTCGATGGTAAGCAGCGTGAGATGAGCTTGGGCTCCTATCCCTCTGTCGGCCTCAAGGACGCGCGCCAGCGCGTCGAGGCGCAGAGGAACTTGCTTGACACCAATATCAACCCCGACGTGGCGGAGATGCGCGCAGGGGTACAGGCTCGGTCAGGTCTGACGGACACCACCTTCGCCGGTGTCGCACGCGCATGGCTGGCAGAGGAGCGTCCACACTGGGCAGAGAAGACTTATGTCCGCGCCCGCAACCGGATCGAAAAGGATGCCATCCCTCTGTTGGGGGCTGTAGTGGTCGCGGATATCACGGCAGTCGATATCAAGGCCGTTGCGCTCAAGATCGCGGATCGTGGATCGCATGAGACTGCACGCCGGGTCATTCGCATCCTGCGGCAAGTTCTAGGCTATGCGGAGGCCGAAGGCTTGATCTCTGTCGTGCCGGGAGCAAACGTGATCGACAGGTTCAAGCCCCAGCCGAAGAAGCACCACCCAGCCATCGTTGAGCCAGAACGTCTGGCGCTGTTTCTGCAGGCGCTGGACGCTTGGCCGCATCACACTTTGGGCAAACCTCTGGTGCAGATTATCGCACATACAGGTCAGAGGGCCGGTGAGGTGCGCAAAATGCGATGGGCGGACATCAACATGGGCGAGCGGGTCTGGAACAACCCTGTCACCAAGACAGGTATCACGCTCGCCATACCCCTGACGGACGCGGTGATCAAAATCCTCAACGAGATGTACTAGCTCAATGGCCACCGCGAGTACGTATTCGCCAGCGAGAACGGACCTGTTTCTGAACCGGCCACAATGAACATGATCCGCAGGATCGGGTTTGATGGAGAGACCGACGCACATGGCCTGCGGGCAACGCTGCGCACATTGGTGACCGAGCATCTCGGGTTCGACGAGAAACTGGCAGAGGCACAGTTATCCCACGCATCGAAGGAACAGCATGGCCGCGCATATGACCGCACATCGTTCCTCGCCCAGCGCCGCGTTATGATGGAAGCTTATTCGCAGTTTCTGGTTCAGCTTCAGGAGGGCGGTGCTATCGTGGTGCCGTTGATTGCGGGGGCAAAGTTGTGAGTGACACGGTATTAAAAGATTTCGACTGGTTGCGTGGACGTTTAAACGAGCGCGTGAAATCTGGCGAATGGTCCTACGTTCTCGACTTGCATGACATTCTGGATGTTTTGCGCGAGCAGGAAGAAATAGTGTCACCAGCGCTGGACAAGCACCTGAGAGATCGCACAACTGCAATGCACAAAGCGAATGCTGGCAATGCTGCGAAAGACCCGATGGAAATCGGTTTTCAAGGCGGCGTTGCGGGTGGCGTCATGTACCTGATCGATCAGCAAGGCTATAACGTGGAAAAAGCGCGAACTCTGATTGCAAATGTAATGCAGATTGATCGTGACGATGTAGTCAAGTGGCATAAAGCCACGCTGAAAGCTCCAGATATCAGTGATCAGAACTACCGCCTCAATCTGAACTTTGCCGCGCAGGAAATGATCCGGAAACTCACTGAAAGAGTGTCTCGAATACACAACCAAATGACGGTTGAAGACGTCATTCTTGGGGTGTTCTCACCCACCTGATCAGGGGGGTAAATTAGAACGTTTGTTCTTACCCCCCTGCTTTCATTATCTGAATTGCCAGTATCTTTTTGTAGGAGGCTAGCAATGTCAGATCACATCGAAGTGCCCGTTCCACACCGTCTTTATGATCAGCGGTATCTGGCGGCGCTGCTCGGTCTCAGCGACGACGAGTTCTATCTGTTGGACCACTGGCGCGAGTACCATCTCGGCCCGAAATTCATGAACCTTCCCACGGGACAAATCCGGTATCTCGGCAGCGACATCACCAATTGGATAGAAGCTGGTGGCGATCACGATCCCCGTGACATCATTCGTAGCTACGAAGGCCTTGAGGCCAAGAAGGCAGAGAAGCTGGGCCAGGAAATGATGGAGAAAGGTTTTTTCAAGCGGTCACGGGCTGCAATTGAAAAAGCCAATGGCGAAGAACCTCAGACGCAGGCGTCCGCATGAGTGTCGCCCGTATGCCTATCCACCCCGACAGCTTCCCGAAAACAGGGAACGTCACACTGAAACAGCTTTCCACCCACAGCGGTGCGTTGGGCATGTTCCCCGGATCGCCAAGCACGTGGTTGCGTATGGTGGACAGCGGCGATGCGCCGGAACCCATCCAGATTGGTCGCCAGCATTTTTGGCGCGCTGAACATGTCCGCGCAATTGCGGCGGGTATCGACTGGCGGCTTGTGAAGATCGACACGCCCGATCTGGCAGCGGAATAGGAATGGAGAAACCCCGCCGCACGGAGAGCGCAACGGGGCCAGTGATGATTGTTGCTCTCCCTAGACCAAGGAAAGGAACAAAGTATGCAGGCAAAATCTGCAGCATACCGGACCGAAACACAGCGGTGGCGGTCATGAGGGGACCAATGAAAAATTTGACCGAGCGTCTCCGCATCGTCGAGGAATCACACGCGGACAAAATCCTCGCCGCCATTGGTGCCAAACCACAAACTGGAAAAAAGCATCAGCGCTGCCCGTTTCCTGACCATGAAGATAAGAACCCTTCATTTCGCTACGATGCAGACGCTAATCGTATTTTTTGCACGTGCCTGCCCGAAAAAGGGGTTTCGCTGACCGATGCGCTAATGAAGGTACGAGGCCTTGCCGACTTCAACGCTGCTGTACGCGAGATTGAAGCCGTAACTGGCGAAAAGGTTTTTGAAGGACGGCGGAAGCAGAAGCAATCGGAACCGGGAGAACAGGCGGCCTCGGAGAACCGTGAAGAAACTGATGAACAAGCCGTGCAGCGAGAAGCGGAGGAAAGAGCACGCTCCGGCGCGGCATCTGATGAAAAGGCTGCTAAGATCGCATGGGTGCAGGAGCAGGTTGCGAAGACACGTCCTTTAGCCGGCTCACCCGGCGAAGAATACTTGCGCAACATCCGTGGATTGGTTGGGATCGATCTTGAACACGACGCTTTGCGATATGCTCCAGATTTCCAATGCAAACCGGGTGGTAAGAAAAACCCGGCTCTAGTGGCGGTGGCTACGGATGACGATGGAAATATTGTTGGCATGCAGGGCACAATCCTGAACCGCAATGGGCAACCGATACGCGACGAGAACGGCAAGAAGACCAAACTGAGCGCAGGCTACATCGGGGATGGTTCAGTTCGGATCAAAAACAAACTGGGTACAGGCACAATTGCGATCGCCGAAGGTATCGAAACCGGATTAACCCGATTGTTTGCTGGGCCAGCAGAGATCAGGGTGTGCCTCGGGTCCATCCGCCCCGAAACGATAGGAGCAAACGCCGGTCGGATTGAGATCATTGCCGACAGCGACAAAGCGCAGGACTGCCACCAGATCGCGCGTGAATTGGCGGCAGAAAACCCAAATGCACGGGTCCATGTCGTCACAGTACCGTCAAACCTTGGTGAAAAGGCCGATTTGAACGATCTGCTCCAGGATATGGGACGTCGGGCTGTTGCCGCCGCCGTGGATGATGCCGACCGCATCCACGCGCGGCAGCGAAGGTCCAACGTTGAGCAGCTGCTCCGCGGTAGCGACGAAGAGATTGCCGATCGTGTGCTGGAAAACCTAGAAGATCTCTTTGGTCGCATTGTCATCACTGAGGGCACAGTTTGGATTTACGATGGCAAGCTTTGGACTGCTCTCAACGACAATCGGCTTACGCGTGCCATCGCGCGCTTTGACGGTGCCACTTACCCTACGCCGTCCAACGGCATTGGCGAGGTCAAGATCACGTCCAGTAAGGCGCAGAGTGTCAAGTCGCTTCTCATGTCCAAACGCGATGACAATGGGTTTTTTGAAGGTGCGCCTGTTGGCATCACCTGTGAAAGCGGGTTCGTTTTGTTCGAACAAGACGTTGCAACAGGTGAATATGTCCCACGGCTCGAACCACATGCTCGCAAGCACCGGGCTCGGCATGCTGTACGTGGTGTATGGCCAGTGCAGGATGCTGAGAAGCGACTTTTGGGAAGCGACGTGATGAAGCTGCTCACGGGTTTGTTCTCAGCTAAAACGACTTTGAGGCGGCTGCAGCACGAGGCTCCAAACCTTGAGTTCGACTTGGACAGGGCTGAACAAGACAAAAGCGCGCGGATTGAGCTGATCCTGCAGACAGCCGCCGCAGCGGCACTTGGTATCGGCACGCAAATGAAACACCCGCAGGCCCTTATTTGGATTGGGCCGGGCGGCGCAGGAAAAAGTACCACGCGCAAGGTCATCTCATCATTGATCGCAGCGGATGCACTTCAGTCGGTGCCGCCAGCCAAGATGGGACAAGACTACTTCGTCTCAGTTTTGCGCGGGTGCGCGCTGAACGTTGCGGAGGAGACGTCGGATCGTGATCTTTCAGGCGACGCGCTAAAAAAGGTCATCACCGGGGACATCTGTCATGCCCGGCTGCCATACGGCATACCGTTCTATTTCAGTCCCAAGGCGCAGCATGTGTTCATCTGCAATGAGCTGCCCGCATTTAGCGGGGGGATCGACAGCGGCGTTGAGCGCCGCTTCAAGGTTCTGGTCTTCGACAAAGCGTATTCTGAAGAGCAGGCCGACGAGGGATTGGCAGATCGCATAATCGAATACGAGGCGGATCTTCTACTACATCTTGTCGTGGTTGCGGCTGCGGAACTTTTGACCACGCGGCGCATGGCGGATCCCATGACATCACGCATCGCCAAGGAGGCGTGGATGAGGGATGCGGACCGAGTTCGTGCGTGGGCGGCAGAAAGACTATCCATCAGGGCAAACAAGGTCGTCACCGTTGCAGACCTATATCTGGATTTTCGCCAATGGTGCGCTGCCGAAGGTGTTCCAGAAGGCCGCATCCCCGCACGTAACAGTTTCGCGCGACGCTTGCGTCAAGTAGAGCCCCGTCTCGTTCCAGGACCCAATAGCAAAGGCGCTCGGTTCGAAAATGCTATCCTCAAGACGGTCTGATTTAAGTGGGACAGCTTGTAAAGAGGCCAAACGAGCTAGGCCGGCCAGTTCTTTATGGGCGGACAAGTAATCAAACCTCCCAACTTCCCCGTCGGGCGTTTGGTTGGGAGGTTGGGAGGTTTTATGTCTCGTCCGTCGGTATATGTTCTGTTGCGCACATCAAGCATAATGCTGCTTTTCAACGTCCGACGTTCATTGCAGCGCCGCGGTGCGACCCCGCGAGAACCTCCGAGTTTCGTCCAGTGCCTGACGCATTGCTGCCAAACCAGCCCGTTCGACATACTGGTCCATCGGGTCGAGTTCATCCCAAGTGCGAGATGCGGCAGCAGGCCAGAACTGCGGATGACTGTGCCGCATTTGGCTGAGCCGCCATTCATGGTGGCAGAGTTGCGGTGTCATAGCTTCAGGATCGCTCAGGAAACGCGCAGCGACACCACAGCAGGCCTGCCACTGCCGGTCATGCACAATCGGGCTTTCCTCGCCGCTCGTTGCTGTTTGGGCTTCACAGTAGGCCATAGCGATCAAGACGATGTGCCTTGCTGCGGCAGCTTCAAGTTGGATATCTTGCTCCATGTGATTTCTCCTATTCATCATGTTGATGCGCATCCCGTTGGCTGTTGCCACCGGCGACCACCCCAAGGCGGGGTTGGTGATCACAATTTTCGTGACGCTCTGGATGCTGTTGGTTTCGCCCTGCCTTAGGCTCATCAGTGGATCGGCGCTAGACCCAGACCATTCGCACCGGTCGCAAGCATGTCTCGGGCGGTCCATACCCCGGCGGTCTTCCGCGACTTACGGGCAAGGCTCGGCAGACGAGCGTTATCATGTTTGGGGGAATTGCGGGCTGTCCGCCCGCGATTGGTATGTAATCGCTAAGTCTGTCAGCTTCAAGGAGCGGGCGGCGTAGCGCGGACAAAACAAAAAAGCGGCTACGTCGTTTAAAAAGAACAACGCCTGCTTCGCGCTCAAAATCAGCCGCTCATGCCAAGTGCAGCGAACGACCGCTTCGAGCCCAAAGCGGAAGTGCTCCATCTCTGAACCAAGCAGGCGCAACAAACTATTCGCCGAAGTCACCAGCTGCGTCGCAGAAAGAAAAGCGGCCATTCATTCAAAGCGCAGCGAACTTTGGTACGTCGATGTCTGAGTTGCGGACTTTCCCGACCTTCTGCTGAAATGCTCCAGAAGCCGCATCCGGCCCATTGCAGTCATTCGTCGTGAAAGTTCTCGCCGCATTGCGGCTCCACCGATCCAGCCATTCGCTGCGCCGCCAAAGTGATCGTGCAACTCAAAGTCCGATGGTCATGATTGTCCTATTCGCTTGGCATTTAACCTTTTGCGTACCAGCCGTTGTCAACATAGGTTGCATTGCCGTTCACAAAGCTGGCCTCATCAGATGCAAGAAAAACCACCGCCGCGGCCACTTCCTCTGGATAGCAAATGCGTCCCTGCGTTGCCGCCATCCCAGAGTCTTCCCATTCCTGTCCGGCGGCGTCCAACTCTGCTATTTCCTTGAGGCCATGCGCCGTTTCAACAAACCCAGGGCAGACCGCGTTACACCGGATGCCCGCATCGCGATATTCGGTTGAGATCGTGCGCGCCAGTTGAAGAACCGCGCCTTTTGACATGCAGTAGACTGACTCCAACGCATAGCCCAGTTCAGCCGCAATAGACGAAGTAATCACGATTGAGCCGCCGCCATTTGCGCTCATGTCCTGAACCGCACGACGGCAGGTCAGAAAGGCCGATTTCACGTTTACATCCATCAACCAGTCATATTCTTCTTCGCTGGTTTCATGCATCGCTTTGACGATGATGGTTCCTGCGTGATTGAACAGGACATTATAGGGTCCAAAGGCTTCAAGGGCAGCGTCAAAGGCAGCATTGATCTCGGCGTCCTTGGTGACATCAGCATGAAAAAATGCCGCCTCACCACCTGTGTCGCGGATCATGTCGACTGTTTTCCGACCCTCTTCATTCTTGATATCAAAGATGCTGACCTTGGCACCTTCTTCGGCAAACATCAGCGCGGTGGCCCGCCCCATTCCAGTGGCTCCCCCTGTAATCACGGCAACTTTTCCCGCGAGGCGGCCATTGGGTGTCTTGAGGCTATTGGTCATATTGGTGCTCCGTACAGAAGTTCAGATGCATTCTCCGCCATCGATGACCAGCGCATGGCCCGTCATAAAGGTGGACATGTCGGAGGCCAGAAACAGGATTGAATCGGCCATTTCTTCGGTCGTGCCCCAGCGTCCCATCGGAATGGTTTCAGACACGTAGTTTTCTAGCTTTTCGCGCCCGCCCATTTGCACTTCGAAACCGGCGTTAAACGGCGTGTCGATAAAACCCGGACACAGGGCGTTAAAACGAACATTGTGTTTGGCATAATCTGCGGCCATCTGACGGGTCATGGCGACCACTGCATGCTTGGTAGTGGCATAGGCAATCATTTCGCGGTCGTATTGCACACCCGAGTTTGACGAAGTGATGATTACACTGCCACCTCCCTGCTCGCGCATGGGACCCACCGCAGCGCGAGCCGCGATAAAATGCGACCGCACGTTCAATCGCCAGGACATGTCCAAACCTTCAACGGGCACCTGCTCAAGGTTGCCTTCAACCTGATAGCCAGCGTGAGAGTGCAGGACATCAAGGCGCCCGTAAGCTTTGACGACTCTGTCGACCTCGGCTTTGACTGCCTGATCGTCGGTGACATCTAGCCCTCTCGAGGCCGCCACCAGCCCCTCGCCATGTAAGTCTTCGACCACATGCGCAGCCTTGTCGGCGTCCAGATCTGTCACAATAACTTTGGCGCCATGACGGGCCATGGCCATTGCCCCTGCCCGGCCAATTCCTGATCCGGCGCCTGTCACCAGAACAACCTTGCCGCCGAGTATCGGAAAAGGTCGGGCCTTAAGAGATTTTTCTGCAAGGGTCATCGGGACTTTTTACCTCCGCGTTGCAGCAACAACTGGGCGGTAATCAGCAGTAACAGAGACACGCCCATCACCATCGTTCCAATCGCGTTGATTTCAGGTGTCACACCGCGTCGGATGGATGAGAACACATAGATCGGCAGCGTCGTTTCTGAGCCCGCCACAAAGAACGCGATGATGAAGTCGTCGAAGCTAAAGGTGAAGCTCAGCAAAAAACCCGCCAGGATGGCCGGAAAGATCATCGGCAATGTCACCTGTCGGAACGTTCCCATCGGCGTGGCGTAGAGATCCGAAGAGGCCTCGGTCAGCGCGCGATCCATCCCCGCGAGCCGTGCCCGTACGATAATTACCACAAGCGCCATCAGGAACATCGTGTGGGCGGCGATCAGCGAGCCGATGCCCATGCGCAGCTTTGGCGGCTTGAACCCGTCCGGCCAAATCGCCGCAATCAGCGGGTTCAGTTGGTCAAATACGGTGACCAGCCCGATCAAAGTGGCGATCCCAATTACAATGCCGGGGATCATCACCGCAACATAGATCAGCAGATCAAAGGTAGCTCGCACGGGACCACGAATGCCCTGCAGGGCGACGGCGGCCATGGTGCCAAAGACGCTGGCAAACAGCGCCGAACAAAATGCCACGATCAGGCTGGTTTCCAGCGCGTCCATCACGAACGGATTGGACAGCGCCTTGCCATACCATTTGGTTGAGAACCCCTGAAGCTGGCTCGCGTGTCGACCGGCGTTAAAGCTGAACAGGGCGATGACACCGATAGGAATGTAGAGAAAAAGGTAAACGCAGATTGCATACAGTCTCATCGCATAGCCTCACATAATCGATACGTCTTCACGGCTTGCGCCGAGGCGGCTAATCAGCCGCATGTAGATCGTGACGGTAATCAGCATGACGACCACAAGGGTGACAGCAACCGCCGACCCATAGGCCCAGTTGCGTGACTGCAGGAACAGGTCGACCAGTGCATTGCCAACAAAGAACACTTTGCCACCGCCCAGCAGAGCCGGGATCAGGTATTCGCCCATCAACAGGATAAAGACGAGCATGCAACCAGTCGCAATGCCGGGCACCGAAAGCGGGAGCGTGATCTGAAGAAAGGTCTTCCACGGCTTTGCGCCCAGATCAGACGACGCCTCGAGCAGGCGTTTGTCGAGTTTGTCGAGGCTGACATAGATTGGGAACACCATCAGCGGTAGATACCCATAGATAATCCCAACCAGCACCGCAAACGGCGTGTTGATTAGGCGTAGTCCCTCAATTCCGACCCATTCGAACAAGGCAGGTATCCCGCGTCCACCCAGCAGGAAAATCCAAGCGTAACTGCGGATCAGGATCGACGTCCAGAATGGCACGATCACCAGAACCAACAGGATGGTTTTCCACCTCGGAGTCGTTTTGACAGCGAGAAAGTAAGCCAGGGGATAGGCGATAAGCAGCGCCGCCATGGTTCCTAACGGCGCCAACGTCATCGTATTTTTGAACGCTGCCCAGCGTGCAGGAAGGTTGGTGTATTGTTCCAAAGTGAGAGCGAGCTCAACGCCACCTGACGAGGCTCGCTCTCCAAAGCTAAAGATGAAGACAACTGTTAACGGAATGATCAGCATCACGAGGAACCAAGTTCCCGCAGGTGCCAACAACAACCAGTTGCGTGTTCTATTCGTCATGTTGTCTTCACCTTAGTTCAGATCAGGCCGACTTGAACCGAGCCATCAGCTCGGCGCGGTTCGGATCGGTCAGAGTGACTGCGGCCCCGAATTCCAGTGGGCTCAAAAGCTCCTGAGCCGGGAAGATGATCGGATCATTCTTCAACTCTTCGGGCAGTTGATCATATGTTCGGGAATCTGCCGTCGGATAGCCGTGCGCCAGCACTTCTTTGACGTTAACATTCGGATCCAGCATGAAGTTGATCAACGCATAGGCCGCTGCCTTGCGCTCGGAGCTTTTGGGGATCGCCCAGTAATCGCTCCAGATTTCGCCGCCCTCTTTGCCAAGCACATAGGCGATCTCGGGTATGTCGGTGTTCAGCTGCTTGCCGTCGCCGGACCAGCAGATGGTCAACCAGGCATCCCCATTACGCATACCCGGCTGATAGTCCGACGTAATGGCAAACAGATGTGGCTTCACGTCAATCAGCAGTTTCTCGGCATCGGCCAGCTCTTTCTCGTCAACCGAATTGAACGAATAGCCAAAGGCGTTCAGGGCGCTGCCAATCGTGGTCAGCTGATAGTCGTGCACGATGGTACGACCCGAGAACTTGCCCATGGTGATATCAAAGAACTCTCGCCATGATGAAAT
The DNA here is from genome assembly GCF_059612305.1 of Ruegeria sp. CDSA033. Taxonomy (NCBI): domain Bacteria; kingdom Pseudomonadati; phylum Pseudomonadota; class Alphaproteobacteria; order Rhodobacterales; family Roseobacteraceae; genus Ruegeria; species Ruegeria sp. CDSA033. The sequence goes on from NZ_JBXWQI010000012.1 coordinate 123,669, forward strand.
CGCATTTCCACCATTGTGCTTAGTGTTGACGGCCATGCCGGTCGATCCCCAGTTCTTGGGAACACCATAGAGCTTACCGTTGACTGAACCTGCCTCGGCGTAGCGCGCATCAAAGGCCGACGCATCATAGTTCGGCAACATCGACGTATCCAACGGTTCGATCAGATCCTCTTTGACGTAATCTTCAAACGTGTAGTTGGTGGGCACATAGACATCCCAACCGGTGGCACCGGCCTGCAACTTGGCTAGCATTTCTTCGTTCGAGCCAAAGACGTTGACCTGCACATGTGCGCCGGTCGCCTCAGTAAAGGCGTCAAAGTTGGCCAGATCATGATAGTTCGGCCATGTAGCCAGAACCACGCGATCACCAATATCGCCAGCATATGCAGGTTGTGGGCGCAAACCGGGCACCGAGGCCCCCATCACAGCCGCTGCCGCACCAAGGCCGGTTACATTCAGGAAATGGCGCCGCGTGATTGAGCCTTTCCGGTAGCTTTCCAGCTTCTCCATGAACTCCTTCTTGGAGATATGGTCGATGGTCTTTGTCATTTTCTTTACTCCCTTTTGCATGGTTGTTGTGGACGTCGTTAATTTCGGTCGAGAATGAGCGCCGCCGATGTCTCCCACGAGACCAGGGCTTTGTCGCGGACGGCAAAAGCACCTTCGCTAAGGTCCGCCTGACGCGGAGCGAGTACGAGGAAGTCACCAAGGGTTTCGTGCGTCACCAGGTATTCAGTGTGTTCGCCAAGAAAAATTCGGTTGTGGACTTCGACCTCAAGACCTTTGCCCTGACGGCGCAGTTTCATTTGTTCAGGGCGCACGCTAACGCACACCTCCTGCCCGTCGACAAGACCATCACCGGGCATGCCCTGTATCCGCATTCCATTGTCCAGAAGCACCTCAGACAAGCCGTCCGTCGAACGCTGAAGTTTGCCATTAAAGAAGTTGGACGTGCCTACAAAATCAGCGACATAGCGAGAATTTGGGCGATCATACAACTCTTGCGGGCTACCGATCTGCACAATTCTGCCGTCCCGCATGATGCAAATGCGATCGCTCATCGATAGTGCCTCTTCCTGGTCGTGTGTCACCAGTACAAAGGTGATACCCAACTGGCGTTGCAGATCCTGCAGTTCGATCTGCATCTCCTTACGCAACTTGCGATCAAGCGCGGCCATGGGTTCGTCCAGCAACAGGAGTTTGGGCTCATTGATGATAGCGCGGGCCAGGGCCACGCGCTGTTGCTGGCCGCCTGACATCTCCCAGATCTTGCGATCCTCAAAGCCTGCCAGTTGCACCACATCAAGGGCTTTGCTCACCCGTTCCGAAATCTCTGCCTTTGGTATGCGCGGGCGGATCTGGCGTAACCCGTACCCGATATTTTGCGCCACGGTCATATGTGGGAACAATGCATATTGCTGAAACACCATGTTCACCGGACGGTGGTGCGCTTCGAGCGTGTTCACCACCTTTCCATCCAGCAACACATCCCCTTCGGTGGGGGTTTCGAAACCTGCCAGCATCCTCAAAGCTGTTGTCTTGCCGCATCCGGACGGGCCTAGAAAGGAAAGGAACTCGCCCTCGGCAATCGAAAGGTTCAAATCACTGGCGGCCAACACTTCGCCAAAGCGCTTTGTCACTCCACGCAGTTCTGCGATCGGTTTTTTGCCAGCTGGCTCAACCTCGCCAACATATCCCCCGTTTTCCATTTATTTCTATCTTTTTCCGATTTGTTGACTACTATCTATATTGGAAAAACTGTAAGAAAAACTTGTTTCAGTGTATATACCATGTTTTTAGTATATCAATCTGAATAGCAGGGCGCGGAGGAGGATCATGAAAGCTTTGTACGAAGCAACCGGCACGCTCATTGACGCTATCGGCTCAGAGAGCTTTGCACAAACCTTGTCTGATACGCTGAGGCAGATCACCCCGTTCGATTACACTGTTGTATTTGGATATTTTGGCCAAGCCCGCCCTTTGGATTTGTATGACGATTTCCCAAAAAATAAGCGCAAGGTCTTTGTTGAGGACTATCAGGAAGGCCCATACTTGCTTGACCCATTTTATCTTGTTTGCGAAACCGATTTCGTTCCCGGACTGCATCGAATTCGCGATCTGGCACCGGACAGGTTTTTTCAGGGCGAATACTATCGCAGCTATTATGCCCGAACCGGGCTTGCGGAAGAAATGGGCTTTGTGATCCGGCTTCCTGAATCCGCCAGTGTGGTTGTTTCCGTGATGCGTGAGCAAAAGGCTTTTTCAGCCAAGGATTTCCGACAACTCAATGAGTTTTGGCCCATTGTGCAGGCGACATGCAAAAGACACTGGGACGATCTTGCCAACCGGTTTGGATCTGTTGAAGGCGAGGTAGCAGATGATGATCTTTATCAAAGCGTGGCCCTTGCTTTTACCAATTTCGGACAGGGTGCCCTGACACCAAGAGAACGCCAGGTCGTCGAATACACGCTCAAAGGTCATTCCGCAGACGCTGTGGGGCGCATCCTCGAAATTTCCCCCGGCACTGTGCGTATCCACCGAAGGAATGTTTATTCAAAACTGCAGATCCGATCTCAAGGTGAGTTGTTTTCGAAGTTCATAGATGAATTGGTTTCGGGCGGACACTCATCGTTGTCGTCCAAATCACTGAACGCTAACTGAAGCCGATCGCCTTGGAGCGTACTTGCTCCAACTTCTTTTCACGAACGGTGAAGGCGAGGCAGAGCCCCTGCAAAACATAAAAACGTCTGAGTGTTCTGTGGGGTGTGAAGAAAGCATGCTCCATATTCGAACGGGACGCCTCCTGAGGCCTCATTCATCCATCTCGAGTGACCGCTTTTCTATTTTGGCTTGCATTTCATGCGCCTGCAGCGAATGACATGGTGTGATCGCGGTGGTCGCTCTCCTTGGGCAAACGAGGCCTGATATTATCAGCCTCACCAATCAAAAGCCGTGAGGAGAACGACCATGAGCCATTATGTTGGTCTCGACGTTTCATTGAAAGAGGTCTCGGTTTGCGTTGTGGATGCGGAAGGCACGGTCTTGCATCGCGCGTCTATTCCGACCGAACCAGATACCATTGCGGAATACATTTCGCGGAGAGCCCCCGATGTGGAGCGCGTCGTGCATGAAAGCGGGATAATGGCCACTTGGCTGACGCGTGAACTTGCGCGCCGAGCTGTGCCGATCACCTGTATCGACGCGCGCATGGCGCATAAGGCTCTGTCGGCGCGCCTCAACAAGTCAGACAAGGCAGACGCGGAAGGGTTGGCACAGTTGGCGCGGACCGGCTGGTTCACCGAGGTCCACATTCGCAGTGAAGCGTCGGACCGCGTGCGAGCACTGGTTGCAGCGCGGGAGAGATTGATCCGCATGCGCAAGGATCTTGAAGCTCATATCCGGGGCGTCCTGAAGACTTTCGGCATCCGCATGGGGCCTGTCCTGCGCGCGCACTATCGACAAGGGTTCCGCGACCAGCTGGCCGAGGCTGGTTCTTGTGATCCAATGTTGGAGCTGCTGGCGCAAACGATGATCCCGATCCACAAAAAGCTTTGCGCCTCGGCGGAAATGCTGGGTGATGAATTGATACATGTCGCCAAACAGAACCCACTGGCGCGGCGCCTCATGACCGTGCCGGGTGTGGGGCCGCTGGTTGCGTTGAATTTCATTGCGACAATAGATGATGCAAGCCGGTTCCGCCGGTCGCGCGATGTCGGCGCGTTCCTAGGGCTGACACCAAGACGATATCAATCCGGTGAGATCGACAGAACAGGCCGCATCTCCAAGTGCGGGGATGCCGAGATGCGTCGATTGCTTGTTTCCGCCGCCACGTCCTTGATGACACAGGTCAGGCGGTTCTCAGCCCTCAAATCCTGGGCAATCCGGCTCAGTACGCGAAAAGGCTTCAAGAAGGCCGCTGTGGCCACCGCGCGCAAAATCGCGGTGATCCTCCACGCGATCTGGCGCGACGGGACAGATTTCAATTGGACAAAGGAGCCTGCAAGCTGACAACCAGAAAGCCCGCCCGAGGATAGGGTGGGTTTGGCGTCCTCCGGGACGGAGGCAGATCGATCTCGCGTAAAGCGGTCGAGGTGGCGCAACCAGCATCAACCTCGTGAATGACATTCCAGACGATCAGCCCCGGACGCCATCATGAAGCAGCATCACCTGACTTCGGAGAGAACCAAGACCCCGGCGGACAACAAATCCAACGCCCTTGACAATACCGCGATCAGAGAACCGCTTCCCGCCCTTCGTGACGGATGCCGCACCTTTCATGAATGAGCAGATTGGGCTCGAAGCAGACATGCGGCAGTGCAGCGGTCGAAGGTTGAGCCTGTTCCCGTAAGCAGACTTTAGGAAAAACGAGATGACCCGGCGATTTCATCGGCTTGGCCAATCGTGCTGACATTCGTCTTCCACAAGCCACCCTTCGCACAAACCGGGCTGATCGACGGCTCAGAGCCCGAAGCAGACGTGGAAAAAAACGGCGGTTTGTGATAACCTATAGGGAATAATTCAATGCTGAGTGCCACATGGTTTGCAATCCCGTCCCTAAGAGAGTCACCCATATTCCGGATTTCTTTGCTCTTGCGACCTGTCCATTTTGCCGCGATCAGCAGATTGTTTCCCACCGAGATTTAGAGAGCAAGGGCAGGCCAATTGATGGAACGGCGGAGTGGGTGTGTTCACTCTGCAAGGGCATTCCTAGAAAAGGGCAACTTAATTGAGTAATCATCCTTGGGGGCAGGGCTGATCTTCGAGGTCACACCCAGCGAGCAGCTATCGCCTCCATTGCAAACGGTAGACTGTGTGGTCATCTGGCAGTCCTTTGAGGACCAAAGATTGTGCGGCCGCAAATTCGAACTCGTGAGTCCCCCCGACGATGGCTCTCGTCACATCCGACACAAGAATTTCACCTGCATTGGCCGACGAAGTTATGCGAGCTGCTTTGTTGACTACGGTCCCGAAGAAGTCGCCACGTGCCAAAACAACTTCACCAGTATGAACGCCAACCCGCAGGCCCAAGCGCGGTTCCACATCGTCCAAAGCCACGGCTTCCTGTATTTTGATCGCCGCGAGAAGCGCCTCATTCACTGATTGAAAACTGGACAATGTTCCGTCTCCCAACGACTTGACGAATTGCCCCTGATGTGCGGCGACAATATTCTCAACAGTCTGAAAATGTTGATCTATCAACGCGGACCAATCCTGATCACCCATGGCCTCCGCAAGCATGGTACTGCCTTCGACATCGGTAAACAGCACCGAGGCCAAGCCTTCTGCTTGAAGCAATTCCGGACCTTCTTCGAGCGCAGCTTTCACAAGAGTTTGAATGGCCAACTGCTCGCTGCCTACAAAATCCATATTTGGGTAGGGAAGCGAAGCGTGCCGATTGATGATCTTCCACGATGCACCCTCTAAGATGAAAACCAGCACGGTGCGGACGATGTAATCATCTCTAAGCCCTGGAAACCCAACCCGGTGGAGAAAAGCAGACCATCCCGTCTCCCCGTTCTCGAAGGCTTCGGCTTCGAGAACTTCCCACACATCTGGCTCGGGCATTTCGCCGATGAATTCGCCGACTCCATCGCGGACAAATTGGCCTTTCCAAAACTCATTCTCGCCAGTTCCAATGAAACGCAGATCGACCGAGTCCGAAAGGTAGTCCTTCAAAACGTGCGTATTAAGGGTTCTGATCGCCTCAAACCAGCGTTCTGTAACAGCAAGTATCTCAGGAGAAGCCTTGACCACAAATGATACTCCCAACACAGGCGAAACAAGCGCAAAGTAAATTCTTCGATCTGGAATTCACCCTACTGAACTCTACTCCGTTTATGCTGCCCACGCGCAAGCATGTAATCAAGGAAGAAAATAGAAGAAGCACCAGGCTTACCGTAGACCATGCATACCTGAGGCAGAGTTGTTGAAGCTTCGTCTAGTCCCCGCTCTTAGGGAATGTCTCCGATGTCCGCTTCGTCCGCAACTCAGACGCTCGATGCTCGCGCAGCGAACGACCGATTTTGAGTTGCCCCGATTTGGTAGACTTGAACGTCCGCTTTCGGGAAATCGCGCTGCAGTGCCGCGAACTCTCCGGTGATTTTGTTGGTGAGGAGGCGCGATGTTTGCGGCGACAGCATCCGGCAGCTTCGTCCGCACAGTGGACATTCAAGCAAGTTGCAGCAAACGACCGGTATGCGGACAAACCCGCCGTTCCCTGAGAAAACGGATAGGCATACCTTTTTAATGATCGCTTCCACGGTCTTTGGTCAATTCGAGATCTTAGTTACCGATCATTCCACTGCACGTTTACAGTTATTAGGCATGTTGCCGGTTCTAACAGTCTATGAACGTGGTAGTGTTTTCGAGCCAACTTGCGGGAAGTAACCATGAGTCAACGTCGTCTTGCTGCAATTGTGTCTCTCGATGTCGTCGGCTTCAGTCGGATGATGCAGGGCGGCTCCAAGCTACTTCTCAAAACACTGAACACCATGTACCGCGATTTGGTAACGCCGATCGTTGAGCAAAAATCTGGCCGGGTGGTCAAACTGTTGGGCGACGGAGCATTGATTGAATTTCCGTCAGCAGGAAACGCCCTAGAAGCGGCAATTGCGATCCAAACCGAGCTAAGAGAGCCAGACCATCCCTATTTGGTTCCGGAACGTATCCAGCTTAGAGCGGGTTTGCATGTCGGCGACGTCACCGTCGATGGCGACGATATCTTCGGAGACGGCGTCAACATCGCTGCGCGGCTCCAATCGGCAGCTGAACCCGGGGGCATTCTGGTCTCAAAGGTACTTTGTGATCTTGCCGGAGCGGACTATGCCAAACGTTTGCGCCGAGAAGGGCTTCACACGTTCAAAGGCATTGAACAGCCGATCGAAGTTTTGTCGATCAACTTCACCGATGAACATGTGTCCAAATCGCGCGCTAACTTCGCCAAAACACAGGAAATTCGTTATTGCAAAACTAACGACAACATTAGTCTGGCCTGGAGCTCAGTTGGGGACGGTCCTCCGGTCGTAAAGGCGCCAAGTTGGATTGGACACTTGGAACTTGACTGGCGCAATCCGGGGAAAGCTCCAATTTACACTTCCATCGCTCAACGACATCGTTTGGTCCGTTTTGATGCCAGGCTCAACGGTCTATCCGACTGGGATGCAGAAACTTGCACGTTCGAACGGTTCGTTGATGACTTGGAAACCGTTTTCGACGCAGCGGGTATCAAACGCGCGCCGATCCTTGCGATATCGCAGGGGTCCGCAGTGGCAGCTGCCTTCGCAGCGCGCCGACCTGACCGTGTGTCTGCGATCGTAATGATAGGTGGGTTCCCTATTGGTCGGGCAAAAAGAACGTCGCAAAAAGATGTGGAACGCGCCAACGCAATTAAGCAAATGATGACTGCCGGGTGGGATGATGATTATCCGTCTCTGCGTGATTTAATGGCGCAAATCATCGTGCCGGGCGCGAGCCAAGAAGAACGGCGGCAATATGCCGAAGATATGCGCAAGATGATTTCACCCGAAAACATGGGGCGGTATCGCGGCGTGATTGATAACATCGATATCACACCGATATTGTCCGAGGTCGAAGTGCCGTGCCTTGTTTGTCATGGGACGAGTGACAGGATGCAGCCGGTCGAACAAGGACGGTTGTTTGCAAAAGGATTACCCAACGCGAAGTTCATCGCCTACGAAAGCTCGAACCATACCATCCCTGACAACGACCCGGAATGGCCGCGTTTTGAGAGGGACGCCTTGGCTTTCTTGGCTGAACACAGCTGAATTATTGCTCCAAGTGCCTTCGGGTCTGGCGCTATTTCTCTCAAAACAAATGCAACAAGAGTACTTCGCCAGATTAATGGAACACAGAGTTGCGATAAATGCAGTCAGGCTCTCCTACGCCCAAGACGTCGAGGGAGAGTCGGTGGTCTTTGTTCATGGATAGAATGCGGATCATCGGGTTTGGGATGCGCACCGTGATTTAATCGCCCCACATCCGATGCAGCTTCCCGCGAAAGTAGACGTTCAAGCAAGTTGTCGCGAATGTCTGCAACGCGGACTTTTCTGCCGTTCGCACTGTTCAGCCCAACTGGCGCTTTCGGCCCAAACCGGTCGCTCAACTATGGACTAGATTGCTGTAGTCGCAGCCCGCTTTCCGGACATTCGCTGCAAGCCTGCAGTGACAGGCGCCCCTCAGTTCAATCGTTGAGGCACCTGCGTCGCGTTGCTCCATTGCCGGGGCGACTGGCCGTACATCCGCTTAAATTCGCGGCTGAATTGAGAGGAGCTTTGATACCCCACATCCCATGCCGCCTCCGACACGGTCTTTCCTTCCGCAATCTTCATCGCAGCGTTGTTCAGCCGCATCGATTTGACAAACTGGATCGGAGACATTGTCGTGGCTTCCTTGAAGCGCCGATGGAAGACCGCGCGGCTCATACCAACGTGGTCGGCCATGTCGTCAATGGTGACCTGTTCGTTCAAGTGGGTTGAAAGGTAGTCGATTGTTCGCGCGATTTCGTTGCCGACGCCATAGGCCCGTCTTGCCGCCGCCCCAGCTTCGCCCATGAGAACCGCGTAATACAACTCGCGCAGTCGCCCATGTCCGAGCACCTCCAGGTCAACCGGATTGTCGAGCAACTCGAGAAGCCGCCACAGTGCCTGCGTGAAACCGACATCCCAGGACGCTAGTTCCAAAGCCGAAGGCGCATTCCCTTGCGGCTGTCTACGTCCTCCAGTGGCGGCCTCGATCTCCATCGTAAGCTCTCGCATCATGCGTCGATCTAATGTGATCATGACTCCCAGTAGCGGGTCCCTTTCAGAAGCTCGTGGTGCGCCTGCTTCGACCGGCAAAGTCATGGGGCAAAGCAGGTATTTGTCGCTTCCGTACACGTAATGCTGTCCGTCCAGTACGGCTTCCTTGGCGCCACTGAGAATGGCCACGACCGTGGGCTCATAGACGGCAGGAACACAAGGCACCGCCTCGGTCACCCGGAAAAGCTGGACGCCCCTTAGTGCGGTATCAACAAGGCCTGCATCTGGCAGACGGCGCTCGACAAGGTTTTTGATCTGGTCTTTGCTCATGCACTAAAGCTGGCAGGGAACTTTCTTCTTTGCAACGGGGTTGAGACGATTGGGCAAATAATCGAGAGGATATCGCCTGTATCTGTACCCAGTCAGATTCTATCTGTGCGTTCAAGCAATAACACCACAACCGCCGGCCAAGGCTGGAAGGAGATAGAATATGGCAGATACGACATTCGGACCTAAAGGTTGGACACCCGAGCGCCTCGGCGACCAGTCGGGCAGAACCTACATCATCACCGGTGCAAACGCTGGCGCAGGCTTTCAGGCCGCGCGCATCCTTCTCAAGAAAAACGCCAAGGTGGTCATGCTGAACCGCTCTACCGAGAAATCAGAGGCGGCAATCGCGGACCTGAAACAGGAATTCGGCGCGAAAGCAGATGTGAGCTTCATCCGCATGGACCTGTCCGTTTTGGATAACGTGCGCGAGGCTTCCGAAGAAGTTCTGAAGACGGTGCCTCGGATCGACGCGCTGATCAACAATGCGGCCATCGCTCAGGTGCCGACGCGCAAGCTGACCGTCGACGGGTTCGAAAGCCAGCTTGGCACCAACCACTACGGACATTTTCTGCTCAATGGTCTGCTCTTTGACCGCATCGCGGAATGCAAGGGCCGGATCGTGGTCGTTGCGAGCCTCGGCTACAACATGGGTCTCAAAACAATCAAGTTCGATGACATGAACTGGGGTGAGGGCTACGGCGCAAACGCCGCATATTCGCAGAGCAAGCTGGCGCAGATGATGTTCGCCTACGAACTGCAGGACCGTCTGGCCGCGGCGCGGCGCACCTATGTTGAGGTCTACGTTTGCCATCCCGGCTCATCGGCGACGTCTCTGATCACAACAAGCGGCAGCCGCACAATGCGTTTCATCTGGTGGCTGATGACCAAGACGCCGATGGTCCAGACCGCAGAACAAGGCTCATACCCTGAGGTCATGTGTGCCACCGAAGAGGCTCTGAGCGCGCAGCGCGCCCTTTATGGACCGACGGGCCGTCTGGAAGCGGTCGGCCCGGTCGGCAAAGGCACACTGAACGCGCATGCCCATGACAAGGCTGTTATGTCGCGTCTCTGGGAGGTGTCCGAAAAAGCAGTTGGGTTCGAGTGGAACCTCTGATCCCATTGCCACCGGAACCGGCAAAGCAAATGCAGATCGGTTCAGCCTAAAGGACGCGGAAATATGATCGCAGCGCGCAGTAAGGGTCGCTTTTTGAAAGACGGCCCTAGGCTCCAAAGAATGCTCAATTCCCCCTAACTCCAGTCAATTAGCCTCCGCCTCTTTGAACGTAAGTATTGCTGTAACGTTCGGCAACGTTATCTACGTCGCACGTCAAAGTCTCGCAGGCTTGTTTGAGGGCCAGATGCCTCAATCATACCTTGCATGATCAGATGCTGAAGCCTCCCAGATAAGAACACATCACCCAACAAGTTGTGTTCGTCGCATCGCCCCATGGCCGTACCGACAACGCGCGCAGCAGGTGTCCAGTTTGTTGCACAGCATGATAAAAGTAGACTGTCATAGAGATTGTCGGAAACATCGACGATCTTGCCTGCTTCCCATATACGCAGTGTAGCACCACTGTCTCGCAGGCGCAGAAAATCAGAAGAAAGCGTTGCTCTTGTGACCGGGTCTACCGCTTCGCGTTGATCAAAAAGGCTCGCCAGTAAAGCCGGAGTTTGCGGACCTATATACGGCAGTGACTTTAAGCCAGTCGTTCCAACTCGGGTCACCGAACCTTTGAAAAGGCGCAGGCCATGACATGCCATCTCCAAAAACGTCCGCTCTGATGCATTCTCACCCGCCCATATGCAAACTTCCGGCGTGAGATCCTGCGTCAAATGGGCCGAGATCCGGTCGAAATCGACTAGTGACGGAAAGGGATCGTCAGGCAACTGGCCATAGTTTTGGAAAAGCTCTCTGAAATATGCCGCCCGCGATTGTTTGTCGTTCAAAGGCCCGTGGCTCAGATCATCATCGAACACATCCACGTGCCCTGTCAGGCCGTAAGTTGCAACTGCCGCGCGTAGACAACCTCCGGCACTTCCTCCCAAAACCAGATGTAGATATGCGGGCTGTGACATTGGTTACCTTTGGCTTAAGAGCGCGATTTGGGTTGTCAGGGGACACGTCCCGGCTTGGGGGCACGCAGCTTGAAGTAAATCATTTTCCGCGCAGTTTCCCAGTCTGAATTTTTCCACTTGCACATGAAACTTGCACTGCCGCTGTTTTTCGTAAGCCTTTCAAGATGTAAATATAGGACTGCCAGAGCAAAACGAGGGGTTTTACAATGGGTTTCACGCAATCGGTCATGACCTGCCTGTCCAAATATGTCGTGTTTTCGGGCCGCGCGCAGAGATCAGAATATTGGTGGTTTGTTCTGTTCGTCGTCCTGGTCAGCGTTGGGTTGGCGGTACTCAGTTCGGTCCTTTTTGGCACTGATCCGGAAACAGAAGAGGGATCGAACTTGTTGAACTCCGTTTTCCAACTGGCGATGTTGCTTCCGATGCTCGCCGCGGGGTGGCGTCGATTACATGATACAGGTCGTCCTGGATGGTATCTTCTCCTTCCAATGGCCTTCAGTATCGCAACGATGTTCATGCTGCTGACCGGGGTTGCAGTTTTTTCAGCGCTCGAAACTGGCGTTGAAGACCCTGAGACTTTGAGAGAACCAGCAGCCTTTCTCGGTGCAACCGGTTTGATGGTCATGTACGCGATTCAACTTGTCCTTTCTCTCTTGATGATCTGGTGGCTTTCGCGACCCTCACAGGAAGGAACGAATGAATATGGCGCACCGTCATAGCATTACATGACCACTCACTGGCACCTCAATGCTGGAGAACCATTATTGCCTCCTCGTACGAGGAACTTTGGGAGTTAAAAATGAAAAACACTTTCTGGTCTGCGTGTCTGATGTGTTGTCTGTCGGCGGCCCCTGCACTGGCCGAATGGGGCTTCAGCGGCAGCCCGTTGCCAAATGCATTTATTCAGACAAACAACATGACGCTGGAGTTGCAGTGCGACAGGATCAGGTTCGCCCCGGCCGGGTATGAGGATTCGCAGGATATCGTACGAAAGAACGGCCTTTCTTTTCGTTTTCTGATAAACGGATCGCAAGAAGTTGCTGCTTTTCAGATGGGACGCGAAAACTCGTTCGTCCAGATCGTCGACAACTATCCTGTCGAGATCCAGTTCAGCGACGAGGCGGATTATGCGTTCGTCCTCGACCAGATTGCCGCAAACGCCACCCTGAACCTGTCGATGGTAGATCAAGACGTCAGCTACGGCATTTTTGATCTTAAGGGATCAGGTACAGCCATCCAGTCACTCCGGGCCGAATGTCGGGCATTGGACCAAACCTCCGCGCCTATGGAGGCACCAGAAGGCGTGGTCTATTGCGGCGGCGGTGGGGTCAAACGGCAAATCGAGTTCGTGATCCTCGATGATGCCAATGATGAGTGGGACGCGCGCGTCACCGTGAACGGCGAAACCCAGCGGGCAATGACCTCATACAGCTATTTCGGCAACTCCGAATTGGTCAAGGACTTCGTTGTTGCCCTACTGGCGGAGGATCGGGCCGAATTTCTGATCTTCCGGAACCAGAGGAAAAACTGGCTGGAGTTCGGCGATTATCGGTACGACCAATGCAACTGATGCCGAGATCGAGCGCCGAATCCAGCCTTGTTTCGATTGTCAGGATGCATTTCTGCGCGTTGCTTGCGACGGCTTTAACATTGCCGCAGCCTGCCAGTGCTTCAGAGATATCTGAGCTCCCGGCGCAGCTTCAAGAAAAGATCAATCAGGCGCAACAAGCCTGCTCTGACTTTGAGAACGGTGAATTTGCATTGGAATGGGGCGCTATTGTGCGCGTGGATCTGGACGGAGATCTGAAAACTGACTGGGTGTTGAACGAGGTGTTCTTTGCCTGCTCGTCGGCCGCGTCCCTGTATTGCGGAACTGGCGGATGCATGTCGCACTTCCTTGTGGGTGATGTCATTAGCTCTATCCTCAACCAAGGTTGGGATGTCGTAGATCTTGGTCCCAACCGTGTTCTTCTCACCGATGTTCACGGGTCGCAATGCGGCGGGATCAATCCAACCCCATGTGTCACTGCAAGCGCCTGGGACGCAGAAGATGGCATTTGGCGTAGCACAGCCGCGGAATGGGAGAAGTAGAATGGCAACAACTATTCACTTGAAGCAGCTATTGGCATCCTTCTTTATCTTGCCAGCGACGCTTTTACTCACTGGATGTATTGAGGCGCCGGTTGAGGTTGCGGTCAGCGAACCGGACCCCGATCTCGTCTTTGTTCGCGGCTACCGCAGCCCGTCGGATGAATGCCAACTTGTCGGCGAAAGCGCATTCACCGTAGACTTTCTTGATGATGCCGCCGATCTTGTAGCGTGTCCGACGGGCAGCTCAGCAATGCAAACGCTTATGGCTGAGACGGGATCACGCATAGTCACCCAGACGAACAGCTTCTCGTTCTTCAGCTTGCCCTACCGCTGAACCTGTAAATTCAGGACGGACTCCCAATTCTGGAAAGTGGGCCTGTCACACGTCAGGTAGAGTGAAGACCTGTCTTTGCCACGATGCTGGCGTCAGCCAAGTGATCCAGCCTACGGCATCCGCAGAGCGGACCTTGGTGCAAACCGCAGCGAATGGCCGCAATCCGCCGTTACTGCCAAAATGTGTATGCCGCAGCATCTGTCACAAAGGCCTCAGTGCAGTCATTCGCTGCAACTTGCTTGAACGACTGCTTTGCGGAAAATTTTTACTGAAGCGGGAAATGCGTCTTCTTGCTTCAGCCCGTACAAGTGTTGCTAAGAACGCTTTTCTACTAGGTGCGCGATACCCGAAGCCAGTAGTCGTCTCGCCTCGTAGAGTTCACGCTGGCCAGACATCAGGTTTGGAGGCAGAGCACCTATCTTTTCAGAATGCTTGATCGATATCTCTAACCTATCAGCCGCTTCGATTGCTTCTTTTAGTGCAGCCTTGATGGCGGTCCTATCAGAAATGGGCAGGCGAGTTCCAGCCATTCCTCCGCTGTCTGTCCATGACCCTCTCTTCATTTTTGTTCCTCGCTCAGGCGGCCCCATTTTGGTAGCAGTGACTTATCAATTGCGGCGGTCGTTCTATCCGTACGTCGCATTTCCTCGACCTCTGCACGGAGTGCGGACAGTTCTTCAAGCCCTTTGAGCTGGGCATGACGACCCAAGACATCCTGAAGAAGCCTTGCCTGTTGCAAGCTGATTTCGCCCCGCGATGCTGCATTTGTGGTCCGCTCTGAAGCGACAAGGATATCTTCAATTGAGCTCAATTTGTTCCTGTCAGCCAATTGAACGAAGTCAGAGCGTGCAGGAGGCCGAACCCGATCAACGAGCCATTGGGCTACGGTTGGATTGCCGTTATCAAGCTCGTCGGAAATTACGTCAGTGGCGCGCCCGAGCATCTCTTCAAGCCGTTCTCCCGCAAGCCGTGCTGCGCGTGCTTTAATGCCATTTGCACCCCGCGGTCGGCCGGTTGACTTTGGCGGTTTGTGCCCGGGCAGGAACTTGCCATCCGGGCCGCGTTTAGCTTGTTGCTCGTCATGGGGCATAGAACCGTCAATCTCGTCATTTATACGTCAATATTACTGACATAATAGCTTAACTTTGCGTTCTTGTCACTGTCTTGGGATTGACCCGTGGGTTACGGAGTTCGAGAGCGAGGTGATCCGCTCCTTCGAGTGAAAAACCAAATCGGCTGTTGCATTCCCACAAAGAAATCAAGACGTGAGGATGCCTCCAAGGCCATCTGGCATCACATGCTCAACGCTCAATTCCTTAGTTACAAGACATGCAACACACCTAGGATGCTCCCACTCAATTCTCAATTTCCATTCCTCAGTGTTGAACGCACGTTGGCCAAGTTGTCTGGATGAAGGAGATAGCACCGCGCGACAGCAAGGTTTTGGACTGCCAAATTGGTTTCATTAGCCCAATTGACAGCAGTTGAAGTCAGGAGAATTCAGTAATATGTGGGGTTCTATGTGGGGGTGAGATGTCCCAACTGGTGGAAAACGCAGCGTTTTCAATGAGGGTATGGTGGCCCTAGGCTCCACCAAAACCTAACAGAACAACTAGATAGCAGGCATTAGAGCGGTGTGACACACGGGTGTGACACAAAATGAAGCTGCATGCGTATCTCTGACTTTCCCGACATGGCATATATCACTTCCGTTGGCCCCTACCCGACACACGACCAAAACCCCACACCAGACCAAGAACCTCACGCAGGACCCTTCGTGTGTCGTTGGGTACAAGATGCCCCAAAGAGGCTGGTACTTTATTGCCAATTACTTACGTAGTTGTCGGGCGAAACATAGTTTTGCAATTCGCTTACCGCTAAGCCATTGATTTTGAGTCGGCATAATTCTCTAGGGTCAGGACTCATAGCCAATAGATAACGAGTGCTGCGAGGGCGATTGCTGACAGGAAGACCTTCGGGCACCTG
>NZ_JBXWQI010000013.1:0-130239 GCF_059612305.1 Ruegeria sp. CDSA033
CTCATGCATGTGGTGCCCGACACCAAATGGTTCACTTTCGCGGCGAAATCAGAGTTCTGGAACAGCAAACTCCTGCGCACTGGTTTTGATGGAGCGGGTCTCGTCCCTATCAACCGGGACTCCGGTTCAACGGCCATGGATACGCTGACGAAGGCTGTCAGGGAAATGCCTGCCCGTTGTTCCATTGTGCTATTCCCAGAAGGCACCCGGGCCAAAACAGAATCGCTAGGGAACTTTAAAGCGGGTGCTGTCTTAGTCGCCCGAGAAACCGGTCGCACGATCACCCCTATTGTCATCCACGACAGCGATAGTCTACTTCCACGCGGCAAACATTTTCCGCGCAGCGGGACGATCCGTGTGGAGGCATTGCCAACATTCGCGTGCGATCCTGCCGCTAGCGTGGATGAGGATCTGACGCGATTGCGCAGGCAGATGATGGCTGTGTTTGAGCGGTGACGTCTGTTTGACAGAGGTATGCAGAAATCGAGTTTGTTGAGTTTCGGCTACGCGTAGCGGCAGATAGCAGATTAGCGGAGCAGCTGTACTTGTCGGTGGGGTTTTCTCCAACGGGTATCGATATGCGAAGACCTAGTTAAGTCTCGTATTTCAGTATGCTCTTAGCCATTCTTATTTTTGGATGGGCTGCTTGGTATTGTCTCTGAACCCTCAGAAGAGAACGGACATTTAGCAGCAAGGCAATCGCTGGAACGTCAGCGCCGGCCTCTTTTGGTCGGCCGCTCAGTAACCTCATCCCGGCCAGACCCAAAATCAGCAGGACATAGACATACCCAAAAGATCCGTAGGCCGGGCTAAGCCAGCTTCGAACAAGCCATTGCAAAGGTTGCGCGGCCAGAATTGCAGAGGCAATCGCGAAGGCACTCCATGCCAGTGTATCTGCGGTCAAGTATTTCATGCCGCCAGAAGTGGCCGGCGAATGCGCAATTCCTCTGCCCAAGATGTGCAGATTTTGATGAGGTCCTCTTGGCTGAGGTCCTTGCTGCGATTGATATCTCGGCTGAAATACGAGGTGGCGGATCAGCCTGTCAGGCAAAGACACCATATTTTGAAGTACGTGAACTTTAGCGCGTATAGCGAAATGACATTTTTTTCACATTGTTATGAATCGAGTTCCCGCGCTTTAAAGGTGCGCCTGGATTTAGGCGCTGCCTGTCCGAATTGCCTGAGCGTTTGCTCTTTTGCACGTCGCCTCTTGGGTCAGTTGTGCTTTGATCCATCAAGTCGACGATCTCAGTACGAATTTCCAGATCTACCATAGCTCTCTCAACCAGGGGCCTTGTCAGCTCTGCCAGGCAGGGTCGCGCACCTGCATTCACGTTGTCATGTTCTCGCAGGATCGCGCGGCACATGATACCGGGAACAAAAGGACCGTGCCCCTTTTCCGCGATCAGCTTCCATTTTCGGGTCAGGCTCTGCCCGGCGCGCTTGCCGGAAACACTCACCTGCATACCGCCTCGGTCACTTCCGAAGGGATAAAGCGCTTTTGAAAGAACGTAGAGTGCAGAATAGGCAATGGCCGGTAATTCAAAGTGCCCGTACTGCCTGAGTTTAGCCAGCAGATGTAATGCCCAGTTCATCACCGGAAGTTCCAGACCTGCACGAAACATGACGCTCTTCGCGCCTGTCTTTTCCGGCAGCAGTGCGATGTCGGGAACGTCGACGCTGTATCCGGCGCGCCTCATGCCTGGCTCCAGCTCATACAACTTGCGATCCGTCCATCCGGTGGTTGTTTGCCAAGCACCATTGCGCCACACTTGATGCCGCCGTCCGACACCGCTTACAATACTCTTGATAACGGACATGCCTCGCGGTGCCCGGTTACCTGGGAGGATTGCGATGTCGATAACATCAACTTCATCCAGATCTTCGATCAAGTCTTCGACGATACAGGAGGACAGGCCGGGTACGCTGGATGCACCGGAAAGGGCAAAAACACCTGCGGTTGTTGCTTCGGTGTTCAAAGCACCAATACCCTTCGTAAACGCGACGCTATCCGACAGATCAAGATAGTGGCAGCCATGAGCGATACAGAGTTTCGGGACTTTGTACGGATCGTCACCATAGTGTTGGAATGGTCCTGCCGCATCAATCACAACGTCTGGCTTAACGTCGAAAACAGCCTCTGGTGCTTTGCCAATGTCCAATTTCAGGGTTTGCGCCCCGAGTTCCTGAGCCAGAGCGCGACCCTTTTCAGGGCGTCGCCCGGCCAGCCAAAGCTGATGCCCATCACGTGCCAGCAATCGGGCCGTCAGGGATCCGAAAACACCGTATCCGCCGATAATCACGACCTTCATGACGGGACACTCCCGATAACCTCGGCATCATGAAAGGTTGCGTCCTGCCAGATCAGCTGACCAAAAAGCGGATGCACCAGTTCCAGAGTGAACCGGAACTGCCCACCCCCAAGTTCTTCGTGGCCCACCACAAGCCCCCCTGGACAGACCCACCGTGGCAGAGGCAGTCGGTTTTGCCCCAGTTTCAGGAAGTAACGGTCGCTGACGAAATAGAGACCGTTCGCTGTGCTTTCGAGCTTTAGCGAGATGCCGATCCCAAAGCCGATATATTCTTCCAATCCGGTTGGCCCGGCAAAGCGTTTTGAGCTGCCGACCATCTGTGGAAACCCGGCCGCCCGACCATATTGCCGGATCCAAAATTGCCCGCCAGTTGCCGCATCTTCGGTGACGGTGACCACGGCGGATCGACCGACCGAGGTGCGATCAAACGGCAGCGGTGCCCCGATCACGCGCAGGGCAAGAGCCAGCGCACGCCCTGCGGGGTTCATCCTCATTTGGGTCACGCGGCCCTGATAGGCAAGGCTGGCATCCCCCAGCAGACGCTTGCTGAACCGGCGCTGAATTGCTTTGGGCAGGCGAGACCATGCCGAAGCCCCCAGCAAGTTCTTGAAGCGATCATCCAGACTGCTGACCGCATCGGATTGCGGTTGAGCCGGCTTCGGGCCCGGCGGCGCTATCTTTTTGCTAATTTCGATCATTCTGTTTTTTCCGTCAAAAGAGAAATTTCGGGACAAATTTTTAGCTGCTTTTTTTGCCTCCGGTGAAGCTGAGCAGGGAAACGACTTTGGTTCCCATTTTCATCAACATCACCAGTTTTGGACGGGGCACCGTAAGCATGTCGCTGAACCACGTATCGGCGGTTGCCAGAAACTCTTGCATGTCCTGCATGCGCCGCAACGCTGTTGGGTCAAGACTGCTTTCGGTTTCAGCCTGGGCCACGCAGGCGCGCAGGGCTTGTGTCGCCGGATCAATCTCGCGTTCCTTGCGCCCTTGGGCGATGCGGATCCCCAATTCCCAGACATCCACTTCGGCCTCATAATGCTCGCGCCGGTCGCCTGGCACCGGAATGCGACGAATAAGGCGCCAGCTCACCAATTCTTTGAGCGAGTTGGACACGTTGGATCGCGCAATACCCAACGACTCGGCGATCTGCTCGGCATTAAGGGGTTTGGAGCTAAGATAAAGTAGCGCGTGAATCTGCGCCACAGAGCGATTGACGCCCCATTGGTTGCCCATATCACCCCAATAGAGAATGAATTGGCTGGCAGCGTCAGATTTCGTTATGTCATAAATTTCTGTCATGACAGAAATATCAGACAAGATAGAGCGAAAATCAAGACCTTTGTTGATTCAATGAAAGCAAATCTCGGGCTGACGCGACGGCCCAATGTCCAAAGACGATCAAACAGCTGATTTAATGAGATTTCTCCTCACAGCATTCATGCAGCCGCTCAGCGTCAAAACCTGCGCCGGTAAATCTCAGGAATATGTATGGCAGCCATCAACAAAAAATGACATTGAAAGTAACCGACTTGGGCGTCGAAGAGCTGTATCAAGTGATCTTGAATGATAGGGTCAGGCGCGCAAAAGAATAACATGTGGATGCACCAGAACGCTCGCCTGATCAGATCGACCGGCTTGGAGCGCCCGCGGGTGACACGCAATCTGTGCAAGATTTGACGCGTTTCAAAACATCCCCGCCGACTTCCTTTGCCATCCTGCGGTACAAGTGGCGGCTATTTCGACCATCAGCTGATGGCGAAAAGAAAAGCTGGTTAGATGCAGGCGGAATTCAGGACTTGCGTCGAAAAGAAAAAAACCTGTTGATGACAAAATGATGCGACAGCAGGAAAAAGTTGACCTCAAGTATTGGCTTTTCCGAAACATAGTTCGGATCCGGAATTGAGCAGACATTAACGGGAACAGGAATTGTTAAGTGCCATAATCAACGCAGCTTCGCAGCGTTTCATGGATATTCGTCTGGGTATTCCTGGCGGATACCACGTACGCATTGTCGAACGCCCCGGCCTCTGGATGCCGAGCGAGGAGCTGGACAACCTGGTCGCGGATTTGCGGAGCGTGGCGTCGAAAACGCTGCCTGCCGGGGAACTGGCGTATGGCGTCTTCGCCGGGGATCGCGACCGGCTTGGGCATTCGGTAATCACTCTGATTTCGCGCCGGGATGACAATACGCCTGTTGCCTTCAATGCCTTGGCCCTGATGGATGTCGATCTCGGGCACCGGTCCGAACAGGTGTTGCATCTGGGATTGGTCATGGTTGATCCGGATCTTCGCAACCAGGGCTTCAGCTGGGTTCTCTATGGGCTGACCTGTGTTCTGCTCTTGTTTCGAAATGGTATGCGCCCGCTTTGGGTTTCGAATGTGACACAAGTCCCTGCAGTTGTGGGGCTGGTTGGCCAGGGCTTTGCCCATGTGTTTCCGACGGCACAGACAGGGCCGCAGAACCGACGCAGTCTTCTTCATCTGCATTTGGCGCGAAGTATCATGAAAGATCACCGCCATGTTTTCGGCGTCGGACCTGATGCAGGGTTTGACGAAGACCGCTTTGTGATCACCAACGCCTATACCGGCGGGTCGGATCATCTGAAGAAAACCTTCGAGGATGCGCCGAAACATCGGGATCAGGTCGTCAATGCGTTCTGTGAAAACCAGCTCGATTATGATCGGGGCGATGACATCCTGCAATTGGGGCAAATGGATATGCCGACCGCCCTGTCTTATGTCGGGCGCGAAGTTCCGCGCGGGTCCTTTGCTGCACTTGCCCTTGCCGTCATAGCCGCGGTCTTGCAGCGACTGGCGATGCCGCTTTGGCAATGGGCGGACACGCGGCACGAATTCGGCATCCTCAGGCCAAGAGAGCAGAATAAATGACGGAGTTTACCTATCAGGACTTCACCACCCGCAACCTCGGTTTTGTGTCCGGGGATGAACAATCACACCTGCGCAACGCCTGTGTGTTCGTCTGCGGCACCGGAGGAATGGGGGGCAGTGCGCTCATGACCCTGATCCGCGCCGGGGTAGGCCGGTTGATCCTGGCCGATTTGGATGCATTCGAAGTGTCCAACCTGAACCGACAGCTTTTTGCGACGCTAAAGACAGTCGATCAGGACAAAGCGCAGGCAACGCGGGATCAGTGCCTGCAAATCAATCCCGAAGCTGAGATTGAGGTGCTTGGTGCGGAATGGCCCGACTATGTGGATCGTCTGGTTCAAAGCGCGGATGTCGTGATCAATGGCACCGACGATCTTGGCGCCAGCTTGCTGCTATATCGCACAGCGCGGGCCAAAGGGCGCGCGGTGATCGATGCCTATGCGTCCCCGTTGCCGTCAGTTTATGTCACAACCGCCGACGACCCAATGCCCGAGGAGCGTCTGGGCTACACCACACGCGGCACCAGCTGGAACGCGCTGACCCCCGAGTTGCGGGATGCGGCGGCCAAAGCTGAGGCCGAATATGTGCTGACCCATTCCTCATCCCGGCATCACGTTGATCTGGCTCTGGCAGGTGAGGTGATTGCTGGAACCCGCAGCCGCATGTCCTTTGCGCCGATGGTCATCATGGCAGGGACATTGATGGGAGGAGAGGCGCTTCAGTCTGTTCTGGGCCGCCCGCACGGCGCGGATTATCGCGGTTGGTTTCTGAACCCACACACAGGCAAGGTTGAGCGGCCTTTACCGCGCTTTCTTGCCGCGCTGATGCGTCCGCTGGTTCGACGGCAGATGAACAGGTTGCTGGCGTCATGATGGATACTGCGGCTTTTCTGGCGGATGCCTGGGTTTCGCTCTGTGCGGCGCTGGGTGCGGCAACTGTGTTGCTGCGTCTTCAGGACCTGGTGCAGAGGCCGGAAATCGCCAAAAGGTTTCAATTCTGCTTGTGGGTCCTGGTCGTTCTGATGCTGGCGCGGATTGGTCACTGGGGCGGCTGGGGTTGGCTGTTTTCGGCGGTCACAAATATCTGCGCGGCACTGATACCTTTGGCTGCACTTGTTCTGTCCGAAGGGCTTTCGCGCCGCCACGCGCCGCCGGTGCTGAAACAATTCTGTGCTTGGGGGGGGATGATTTTCGGGCTGTTGGGTCTTTTCCAGTTTAGCAGTATCGAGATCACCCGGCTGGCCGGCCTGCTGCTGTTTCAACTGTTCGGTTTGGGTGGCGTCGCTCTGTTTGTGTTGCGGCGTGACAAAGACAGCCTTTCATCGGCGGAAAACAGAACCATCAATTGGATAAGCCTGTCCTTTCTGCTGATCCTGCCGTTTCTGGCAACAGATTTCATGCGAGGTACGACGCTTGACCTGCCGGTCAGGCTGGGTGGCGTGGCCGTGCTGGGACTGTGCTGGTTGTCGATCGGGATGAACCGTTCCGGATTGCGGCCGTGGGATACGCTGAGAGGTTTCGGCATCGTTATAGTCATGGCCGTTCTGCTACCGCTGATCTTTTCGGCGATCGTGCCGGTGGATATGCGGTCTGGCGTGCAGGTAATGGCGATCACTTTGTCCACGCTCATGCTATTGGCAATTTGGCAGGCAGCGATTGCCTTGCGGATTGAGGATCGCCAGCTGATCGCTCTGCGCGAGATTGCGGATGTCAAAGGGCAGGGACCACAAGCCAGCCTGACTTTGCTGCGCCGTGCTGCCGGATCTCCGGACGTGATACTAGTTGAAGAAGCAGATTTGATGGACATGAATCTTGATGATTTGCGCGCCAGCTTCACCACAACACCCGTGCAACAATTGGGGGCAACGGATGACGAACAGGTCAATTGGCTGTTCGCCCGTTTTGATGCGACCCATGCGGTGTTCCTGTCCGGCACCCCAATGCGGGTGGTCATGCTCAACAGCCCTGAAATCGCGACCCTGGACAGTACCGGTGCAGCCTTGCGCGCCGTACAGCGCATGGCGCGCGTCTTGGTACATGAGGGGGCAGTATGATTGAGCTGCTCGAAAGGGATTTTGCAAGTTTCTTCGCGGCCCCGTTTCACGCCTATGGTGCCGGCACTCCGTATGTGTCGCCGATGAAGGCAGATCTGAAACGTTTCCTGTCGATCAAGAATCCGTTGTTTTTCGATGCATCGGATTTCACCTATTTCTCGGTGAAACGCCAAGGCAAGCCTGTGGGTCGCATCACGGCCCATCTACATCGGGGGTCGAACGACCTGCATCATGAGGCGCGAGGATGCTTTGGCTTTTTCGATTGCGCAAATGATCCCGAGGCCGCTGCGCAATTGCTGCAGGCGGCGGAAAGCTGGTCCCGCGCGAAAGGCATGACCCGGTTGACCGGCAATTTCAACCTGACCGCGATGCAGCAGACCGGGATCATGACGGATGGTTTTGACCGGGCCCCTTTTACCGATCAGATCTGGGGGCCTGCACACCTGCCGCGGCTGCTTGAGGCGAATGGATATCAGCCACACTTTCCGATGACGACGTTCGCGCGGTGTCTGGACGCCAACCCGGCTCCGCAGGTTTTGCCCGACGAGCAGCGCGCGCAATTGTTAGAGCAAGGGTTCTCTTTCGCGCGTGTCACCCGTGCGACTATTGCCGAACGACTTGAAGACGCCCGTGCCATTCTGAACCGAAGCTTCAAAGACAATCCAATGTTTGTTCCGGTGACGGCTGAAGAGTTCCACTTTCAGGCCAAAGACATGAAATGGATCATGGACCCGCGGATTTCAAAGGTAGTGCATTATCGTGGTCAACCTGCGGGCGCGGTGATTGCCATTCCCGATCTCAACCCGTTGCTCCGGCGGATCGGATCGCGGTTGCGCCTGTCGCTGCCGTATCACTACCTTAAGTACAAGGCCCGCCGTGACCGCGCAGTGGTCATCTTTCAGGGCGTAATGCCCGAGTTTCAGGGACGTTCGGTCAATCCACTGATGCTGGGCGAGATGACACGGGACATGATCGCCGCCGGATACAAAACGGTTGGTGGCACGTGGATTGCTGACGAAAATGCGGTCAGTTTACGCCAAACCGAAAAGGCGGGTGCCGTGCCGCTGCACAGATTGCACCTGTTTTCCAAGGAGCTGACGTAGTGGATCGCGCAGAATTTGAAGCAATTGTTGCGCAGGCGATGCTTGCCCCTTCGGCGCATAACACGCAGCCAGCGCGATGGCGGCTGGATGGCGCGTGTATCGAGGTCCATGCCGATCTGTCACGGCGCCTGCCTATTGGTGATCCGGACGATCGTGATCTGGACGTCTCCTGTGGTGCGGCGGTCGAGGGCACGGTGTTGGCCATGGCGGCACGCGGAGTTGGTGCTGACGTAACCTTGTCGGAAGCGCCGGTCGAGGCGGGATTGCGCATAATTGCCCGCATTGTCCCCAAGACAACTGCCGATACCGGTGATGTTGTGCTGGCCAAGGAGGTTTCAAAACGTCTGACGCATCGAGCAGGTTTTATGCCTGCACCGCAAGAAGCCTTCCGGAATTGGCGCGCCGACCACATGACATTGGTCCAGGATGCGTCCCAGATCGAATGGCTTGCCGGGCAAATCGACATCGCCTCGGCCCGTGTTATGCGGTCCAGGGACTTTCGGTCCGAGTTGCTGTACTGGATGCGCTTGCGCGAGGGCGATCCCAACTACCACACCGACGGTCTGAACCGAGAGGTACTTGCTATGGATGCGGCTACTGCAAGGATTGCACCAACCATTCTGGGTGGCAGGCTTTATGATTTGTTATCGTTTCTGGGCCTTGGCCCGCACCTGTCGGGCGAGGCTGCCCGCAGCCGTGGAGCAGGTGCAATCGCACTGTTTCACTGGCCTGAAAATGGGTCGATGGTCGCCGCTGGCCGGGCGTTCTATCGGTCCTGGTTGCAAGCCACCGCATGCGGGTTGGTGGGTTGGCCTGCCGCGGCTTTGGCGGATGACCCACTTACACGCGCCGCTGTTTCGGATCGTTTTTCCATACCAGCCGACAGGGTTCTTTTTAACGCGTTAAGACTGGGGGTCGCCAACGGTGCCACCCCCAGTCGAACGCGCCTGACGGTGCGCGAGGTTATCGTTTAGGCGGCGATGTTCTCGCCCACCTCTTTCAGCAGCTTCTCGGTCTTTGCGTCTTCAATCCGATTGTGCAGACGTTGCGATTCCTCACGGTCGCGCAGGGTTTTTGTGATCGAAACGGTGGTATGTACCAACATCAACGCGGACATGGAGTAGAACCCTTTTGCCGCAAAGCTGGCTTCCAGAAAGTAGATGCCGCCGGCCATCATCGCTGCTGCGACAATAAACGAAATAATGGTGAACATGTTCCAGGCATTGGATTGCGGCAGGTTCAGGTTTTCTTCGGTATTCATGGATCAATTCCTTTCAGTTTCTCTGTTGGTTCAATTCGGTTTGGGCGTCAGCTCGATTTCGATTTATTGGATTTCTGGCCCTTCTTTTTCAGGCGGTCGAGAACGTCGTCAGCGTTTGACCGCAAAGGCTTACCGCACCCGGCTTCGGCCAACTTGTCGCGAATGTGCTCGGCCGAACCCGTTGCTTCCAGCTCGGTCATGGCGCGCGCGGTGGCGTCCATCTCGCTTTGACGCTCTTGCAAACGCTGCAAGGTGTCTTCCGCCTCGCGGAGTGTGGACAACCCACTGTCGGGCGCGACTTGCTGAAGGCGCTGCGTCTTGTCCGTGGCCGTGGCAAGGCGCTGACCACGCTGTAACTGCCTTAGCCGGGTTTCGGCCTCGCGCAGGACAGTGCGTAGGCGGCTGATCTCGGTTTCAAACCGGGCTTGCGCCTGCGTTGACACGTCACGCTCTGCCTCAAGATGGGCGATTGTCTCGGCTGCGTCCCGCGCAAGATCCTCGCGGTTTTGTTGTAAGGCAACCAGCGTGCGCGTTTCGAGATCTGCGATCTGTTGGGTCAACCTCTTGTGCTGTTTGATCTCTTGTTCGTTCTGCGCCATTGCGACGGCGACCGCCTTGCGCGACACCTGAATGGCATGGGCGCAATCCCGGATTTGCTGACGCAAAATGGGCAGAGCATGACGATCCGTAACAACGGTTGCCGCCTCAAAGGCCCGGCCTCTTAACAAAGTGGCAAACTGTTTGAACATCTTTGGCTCCTCGTTTATGAACATTGTTCATGAAGGGACTGTGCTATGATTCTGAACATCGTTCAATAATAAAAATGAACATTGTTCATAAATTCTGAGCTTGCGAGGATTAAGTGGCAGAAAGTAAAAGAGAAATTCTGAAGAAAAAGATCTTGGATGCAGCGGAAAAGCGTATTGAATCGCAAGGTTTGGCCGCGCTGCGCGCACGTGACATCACAAAAGATGCCGGGTGTGCGCTGGGCAGTCTTTATAATGCGTTTGAAGATCTGGACCTTCTGATACTGGCGGTGAACTCGCGCACACTGGCGCGTTTGCACGTCTCACTACAAAACGCCCCCGCATCGCAGGAGACACCCAAGGAAAAGCTGCTTGCACTTGCGTTGGCTTACCTGGATTTCGGTAACGAGAACCCAAACCTATGGGCCGCTTTATTCGATCACCGGATGCAGCCGGGCGTACCGGTCCCGCAATGGCACCTTGAGGAACACGCGGTGCTCATCGCCGAGATCATCGCTCCGTTATCGCAATTGAACCCTCAGTTGGACGACGACACCTTGGCTTCGCGTGCACGAACTGTGTTTTCTGCCGTGCACGGCATAGTAAAGCTATCGCTGGAAGGTCGGTTCGTCGCGTTGGACCCGGATGCGGTACAAGCTGAATTGTCCGAGTTCATGTCCCAATATCTGCAAGGGTATCAGCCAGGGTAGATTTTTCGATTTCCTGAATTTGGATGCATATGGAATTGACATTAATGCCATCGCATTGCGACGCTGCCAAACAAGTTAAGAAAGCGGAAAATCCGAATATTCGACGGAGGAATCATGCGTAACATGTTTAAGGCGGCGTTGGCTGCAACGCTCATCGTGTCGGCTCCGATCATGGTGCAGGCCGAAACAATCATCCGAGTCACGTTACAGTTGCCTGAGACCCATTCGCTTGGACAGAACTGGATCGCGTTCAAGGATATCGTTGAAGAGAAGTCCGGCGGTGAGCTAACGGTTCAACTGTTCCCGTCAGCGCAGCTTTACAAAGATAAGGAGGTTCCAGAAGCAGTGGGTACAGGCGCTGTCGAAGCCGGTTCGGCGTTTCTTGGCCGATTTACTGGGGCGGTCCCAGCGGTAGACGTTGTGAACCTGCCCTTCTTTTTCCGTGATGAAGACCATCTGCGGGCTGCCGTTGCCACTGGATCACCAATGCGCAACATACTGGATGCCGCTGTGCTTGAGGAAACCGGGGCCAAGGTTCTGTGGTGGCAGGCGTTTGGGCGTAATGTCTATTTGTCGAACGGGTCTGCCATCCGAACGCCCGCCGACCTCAAGGACCAAAAAGTCCGGACTTACGGCAAGGTGATTGGTTGGACCGTCGAGGCGCTTGGTGGCGCACCCACGTTGATGTCGGGGTCCAAACAGTTTCTGGCTTATCAGCAGGGTGCTGTCGATGTGGGAATGACAGGTGCGTCTGCCGTGAAGTCGCGAAAACTGCACGAAGTGATGGATCACATGACATTGTCATATGACAGTGCCATCGAATTTGTCGCCGTCATGAACAACGACTTTTTCGAAAGCCTTTCGCCTGAGCATCAGCAGATCATTCTGGACGCCGCCGCTGAGGTCGAACAGCAATTGCGTGACGCGATCTACGCAGAAGAAGATACAACGATCGACGAAATGCGCGGCCTAATGACCGTGGTCGACCTGACCGATGAAGAG
Source organism: Ruegeria sp. CDSA033 (assembly GCF_059612305.1). Classification (NCBI taxonomy): domain Bacteria; kingdom Pseudomonadati; phylum Pseudomonadota; class Alphaproteobacteria; order Rhodobacterales; family Roseobacteraceae; genus Ruegeria; species Ruegeria sp. CDSA033. The sequence goes on from NZ_JBXWQI010000013.1 coordinate 12,080, forward strand.
CGTCAGCAATGGATTGAGGCGACCTCGAGCGTTTCTCAGCGTTTCGTCGATGACGCAGGCGATACCGCCGCCGAAGTGATTTCAGCCGTGTCCGGAATGTAATCCCTTCTTCATATTGTCAAAGCAAGCGGACATCCCAGGTTCGGTTGCTTCTTCTCTTGGCGAGGCGCCCCGAATGCTGCAAGCCCTGACCAGAACCGTCGATTGGCTGTCTGAACTCTTCGGTATTGTCGCCGGATGGATGTTCTTCGCCATAGGTATATTCGTGGCTTACGAGGTCTTCATGCGCTACGCGCTCACCAGCCCGACGGTCTGGGTGGATGAGGTCGCAAGGATCTTTCAGGTGTGGGCTACTTTTGGCGCGACAGCCTATGTTCTAAAGCACCGCCAGCACATCGTCATTGATTTGGCGTTCCGGGATGCGAACACGCTTAGGCGCCGGATTGTCGAGACGTTTTCGTTGCTTGTTATCGTGTTCTTCGGATGCGTCGCCGCACGGTATGGCTGGGACATCTGGCTGAAATCCACGCTCGCCGGGCACACGACGGACAGCTACCTTGCTGTACCCAAGGCCTATACTCAATCGGCGATCTGGGTTGGGTTTGGTTTGCTGTCACTTCAGGCTTTGGTGGAAATCTACCGGGTGTGGACGGGTCAGGCGAACCTGCAAAACCATGAACTTGGGGGTCACTGACCCTTGGAAACTATTCTGATCATCGGGGCCCTGCTGGGTTTACTGCTTTTGCGCGTGCCCGTCGCCTTTGCCATGGGCGCCTTCGGGGTTGTGCTGTTATGGCTGAAAGGGCTCCCTTTGATTGCCGTGCCGCAGCGCCTGTTCGGGACGATGGACAGTTTTGAGCTTTTGGCCGTGCCTTTGTTCCTGCTTATGTCAAACGTGCTGTTGAAAGGCGGCGTCGGACGGGATCTCTTTGCCAGCGTGCAGGCTTGGGTCGGGCATTGGCCCGGGGGATTGGGCGTAGCTACGATCAAAAGCTGCACGCTTTTTTCGGCGATTTCGGGATCCTCGGTGGCGACGGCGGCCACAATTGGCACCGTCGCCATCCCCGAGATGGAAAAGCGCGGCTATGATCGCCCGTTCATCTTGGGACAACTCGCCGCCGGAGGAACCCTGGGCATTCTGATCCCCCCATCGATACCGCTGATAATCTATGGCGTCATTACCGAGACTTCGATTCCAACGCTTTTCCTTGCCGGAATTGGACCTGGCTTGTTCCTTGCCACGCTCTTTATCATCTACGCCATGCTTTATGCGCGCGGCAAAAAGAGCTTAAAAGTCGAGCGCATGCCAATGAAACAACGGCTGCTGGTGACATTAAGTGCGCTTCCGACTGTCATCTTGGCTATAGCAATCATTGGATCAATCTATGCAGGAATAGCCACGCCATCAGAAAGCGCGGGCATCGGTTTCGTGATCGCGATGATCATGACGTTCGCGATGGGAAGAATGACCTTCGCAAAGTTGCAAGAAGCCGTGCATGATTCACTGATAACCACTGTGATGATTTTCATCATCGTCGCAGGGGTCAAGTTATTTTCTTACGCCATTACTTTGTATCTGATTCCGCAATCGATCAGCAGCTTTCTCACTGAAAACATCTCAAACCCGACGATTTTTATCTTCGCAGTCGGGCTCGTGTTGCTGATTATCGGCTTTTTCCTCGAAGCGCTGTCCATGATGTTGATTATGGTTCCGGTGCTCTTCCCTGCGCTTGAAGTCATGGGGATTGATCCGATCTGGTTCGGCATCTTTTTCGTCGTCCTGATCGAGACAGCGCTAATTACTCCGCCGGTCGGATTGAACCTGTTTGTCCTTCAAGCTGTCGGAAAGGCACGCCTTGAAGAGGTTATTCAAGGGGCCATCCCATTTGCGTTCATCATGTTAGCGACGGCCGTGCTGTTGTGGTTCTGGCAGGATTTGGCGCTTTGGATTCCTTACAAACTGTTCTGACGGCAAAAGCGGCGCACTCAATAGGTTCTTCCAAGCAGCCATAGCCGGCAACCTCCAGGTCGAAACGGTGCCATCCTCCGGTGAACGTTCCGTCTGGGGTTTCGTATACGGCCTCGGATCGCCGAAGTTACTCGAACTGAATTATGACGGCTTCAAAATCCTGATCGCTTGTGACCCTGGTGTGGTGACCCTTTCCCACCTTGTCTTCCATATGCCATACGTCGCCGGGGCCGATGTCACGATAGTTTCCATCACTTGCAGTGACGCGGATTGTGCCTGCAAGGCATATCAGCCTTTGCGCCACCGGGGTCGGATGGATCGGCTCGTTCCAACCGGATCGAAGCCGCAGAAACATTGTCTGTTTGACGCGTTCTGGCTCGGATACCTCGATGGCTTGCGCGGGCGGGGCGAAACTCCGTTCCTCGAGGTTGACGTCAATGTCATCCCAATGGCTTTCGCCAGCAGCATCGGCATAAAGCTTGTAATACTTCACAGTGAATGTCCTTTCAGCCTTTTGCAGCGGTAAACCTAAGAATGATCGGTCGCGTTAGTTGTTACCTGCGGGCCTAAAGCTGTGATCCGATCGGTAAAATACCCAGAAAACCAGAGACGATGTGATCCCAGACCGACCCTGTGGGCTCGGAATCGTATTCCAGTATTTCCCCGTCCGCTCCTCGTGTTCTCCATTTAAGCTGGCCTGCGTGTTCCAACGTCACCTGGTAGGTGTAGGCGGGCAGAGCCGCGTCCAATGCACCCATCGTTTGAACGGCCATCGCGGGAGAGTCGATCAGAATGCCCATTTCGGTATTAATGTTCACAGAACGCGGGTCCCAATTGAATGAGCCAACAAACAGGTAACGGTCGTCGATGGCAAAAGCCTTGGAATGCAGGCCGGACCGGGATTGCGCCCAGTTGATACCGCGACGCTGAACCTGATAGGCGTCTGGCCGCAATTCATAAAGCTCAACCCCACCGCGCAGCAACGCCCTGCGTTTCTTGGCGTAATGCGCATAGACCGGCACGACGTCGTTCGACCCTAAGGAATTGGTCACGACCTTGACGTCCACACCGCGATTTTCCAACTCGGTCATCCATCGGACGCCATTGTTGCGCGGCACGAAATAGGCCGAGATGATATTTACCTCGCTGCGGGCAATTTCAAAATACGGCAGCAATTGCGATGCAAGAATGGGGTCGGACGTTTCAACGCCCGCAGCTTTTGAAGGCGGGTCCGCATACAAACGCGCGGGGACCCAATTCAGCCGCAGCGCGCCGTCGGCAAAATTCTCTTGCGCGGATTTCCTGAGCGCAGCGCCGTACTGGGTCTGTTTTGCTTCCTCCACCAGCTCATTCAGCCTTGCGCGCGCATCGTTCAGGTCAAACGAACCCGGTTGTCCAACAATCACGCGTGCGGGAACGGCAAATTCACTGTTCCAATAAGAGTCAAAGCTCTGGGAAACTTCAGTCACGACTGGGCCTGCCGCCAGCACGTCCAGATCGGCATAGTTCATTTCTTCCCGGGCCAGGAAATATTCGGCCCCAATGTTGCGCCCCCCGACGATCGTGAAGATGTTGTCTGCGGTCATGGATTTATTGTGCATCCGGCGATTGATGCGTTTGAAGTCTGTCAGACCCGCAATCAGCAGGCTTTGATCCCGCCAAAAGGGATTGAACAGCCGGATCTCGATATTCTCGTGATAGTCCAGCGCTGCGGTCATAGCGTCGTAGCTGGACGTGTCCATGTCATCCAAAAGCAGCCGGACACGAACGCCCCTGTCTGCCGCCTGCAAAAGGCTGGCCGCAAACAGGTGGCCCGTGGGGTCATTGTGCAAAAGGTAGTACTGCGCGTCGATGGTATGCTCGGACGCAGCGGCCAGCAAAAGCCTTGAAACCAGCGCTTGTTCCCCATCACTGATCAGTTTTACCCCGGACCGCCCATCCTTGGGATCGCCAAGCCGGTTGGCCGCGCGCACCAGGGCGCTGTTTGCGGGGGTCGCAAAGGACGACGAAACAGATTTTTCATAGCTGCGCGTTTTGGGGGCGCATGCAGCAAGAGCCAGCGTACTGCACAGACAAACCACGATAGCCCATGGCTTCATCGACATTCTCCCCCCCGTTTCATCTCAGGTGACTACGCTTGTAGGGGTGATTGCAAGTTTGTTTCCGGATTCGCCGGGCCGTTTCCCAAGCCTGTGTTGTTTGGGCGAGACCCTAGAAGGTCCGGGCAGCGGTGTTCGCTGACCGCGTCGTTTTCAATTGAGGACGGAGTCTCGGATACCAAAGCTGGAGGAGTGTCGCGGGTTCTTGCAGGTCCGATAGGCCCCCTATTCTGATCATAAAGCACCTAACTGAGACATGGCACCGTCCCACAGATGGGCGACAAGCATCAGGTTCGGGGTTTGCGGCTCAGCAACCCGTATTTCATGGCCCAGGATCGGAATGAACGACGTTTGCGTTTTTCTGATTTCACTGCGCGCGTGGACTGTGCGCCGCCTTGCCGATTGAATTCGAACACATCAATCACCCTCTCGGCACAGCCGCAGGCTTCACCCATGCCAACTTTGGCAAAGTAGAACTTCTCGAAACTTTCCGGGTTTTTCATGACAAATCTCCTGACACGATTGAACCCGTTTCGGGGTAAAATACCAAATCACATTCGGGATGGTCGCTGAAAACGTCATCGCGACCGAGTGTTTCCAAAATACAAGTCCTCAGAATTCATGGCCGCGAATTCGTTGTTTTAGTTTTTCGTAAACAAAGACTGGGTTACGATCTGTCAAACGCATTGCGCGTCGATAACGATGTGCTTGGCAGTCGACAAAAACCGACAGGCGAACCCGCGATTGAAAAGACTTGTTGCGTACACATCGTTTTTGATCTGGAGTTTCGCCCAGCCTGCCACCGCGCAAAACCTTGATCCAGACGCCTCTGAAGCCGCCGCCCGCGCCGCGCTTGCGGTGCTGAGCGTCGCGGCCACACCGAACGAAACACTATCGTCCCTGTCCTTTCTGAGCGCATCTGGTGACGCGAGAAATCTGCGGTCCACGCAGCTGCGCGGCGGATTCAAACCGTTGGGCAATGGCCTTTATCTGGAAGGACAGTTTGCCTATCAGAACTATAACCCGCTGGTGATTTTTCCCGAGATTGGGTCTGATACCGAGCTGGATGTTACATGGTCAAGCATCGCCGCGACCCTTGGCGTCGGGTGGGAGCTTCCGCTTACCAATAACTGGTACATCCGGCCAGTTGCGCATCTGTCGCTTGGCCATGTCACCACGGATGCGGTGTTTTCCAATTTTCCGCTGTTTCCGTCCCGTTCGAACGGGGCAGGCGCAGTGGACGGTAACCTTAACGCCTTTGGTGTCGGGGCGTCCCTGAGCGTCTTTCGCGAGGCACAATTCGGCCGTTGGGAGGCCGAGTACAGGTTACGTCAGACGTTTTTAGAGTTCTATCCGATAAACGAACCGCAAGCGGGGGATGCCCGCGCAAATTCGAACCAGACGACGTTGTTTTCGCGCTACCGTTATCCACTTGATAAGGTCAAGCTGCTGGGGCGTCCGTCAAAACTGGTTTTGGACGGGGGTGTTGTGCTTTACCATGGCGACAGCGCGATGGTGTTGGATACGGATTGGCTGGCGACGGTAGGTGTCGGAATTGAGGTCGATACCACAAAGATCGGGCTGCCCGCCGTCGAGGGCGCGCGCGTCATGCTGAACGGCGTTATCGCCGATTCATTTTCCGGGTTTTCCGTTGGGTTTGGGGTGCGGTTCTGAACCCGCCACCAAATGAAAGGGCGCAGAAAACCCGCGCCCTTCATACTGCTCTGGTTTTTTGCCCAGATTATTTCCAGCCGGCTTCGTTAAAGATCTTTTGCGCCGTCGGCAGGTTTTCGGCAACGTCGGACAGGACGACCTCATCCGCTTTGAACTCACCCAGCGATTTCACCGAGTCTGCAAGTGCGACGCCTTCAACCGCGGGGAATTCGTCATTCCCGGCCGAGAAATATTGCTGGGCGCTGTCGCTTGCCAGATATTCGAGGAAGAGAACGGCATTCTCTTTGTTCGGTGCATTGGCAGCCACACCTGCACCGGACAGGTTCATATGCGCGCCATAGCTGTCCTGGTTCGGGAAGACCCAACCGATTGCGTCGATATCGGCCGAAACACCTTTGACATCTTTGCGGATTGCACGGGCAAAATAATAGGTGTTTGAAACCGCGATGTCGCATTCGCCAGATACGATACCCCGCAGCTGATCGGTGTCACCGCCCTGTGGTTCACGTGCCATGTTGGCCACGATGCCTTCGGCCCATGCCTTGGCGGCTTCGGGGCCTTCATGGGTGACGATCGAAGCCAACAAGGTCTGGTTATACGTATTGCTGGACGACCGGATGCAGACCTGACCCTTGTATTCGGGCTTGGCAAGATCGGCATATGTCGCCGGCGGGTTGGCGACGTTTTCCTTGTCGAAGAAAATGATGCGGCCACGCTGCGAGAAGCCGAACCATTCATTGTCGCTATCCTGAAGGTTGTTCGGGATGCGCTCTTCCAGAACGGCGCTTTCTATTGGTTGCAAAATGCCTGCATTCTTGGCCCGAGAAAGGCGCGAGGTGTCGACGGTCAGCAAAATATCCGCGGGCGAGTTCGCACCTTCGGCTTCCATCCGCGCGATCAGCTCGTCGGCTTTGCCTTCGATGCGGTTGATGGTGATGCCAGTGGCCTTTTCGAAATCACTGTACAGGTTTTCGTCGGTGTCATAGTGGCGCGAGGAATAAAGGTTCAACTCACCCTCGGCAGCGGCAGAAGTGGCAATCAGGGCCGACAATGCGGCGGCGAAGCAGGTAGAGGATTTGAGCATCATAACTCCCAACATTGAAATGTGCGGCGTAGTAATCCGACTGAAATTGTCAATTAAACGATTCCCGAGAGGATGCAAGGAAATCCGACAAAATTAGTTGGTCAAATGGTCGCTATTGTCCGGTGGGGGAAAAGTGCAGAATGTACGTTGCAGACAAAGGTGGTAAGTAGGACTGTTATGAGCCCAAAACCACGCACTGTTGGTGAGGAAGAAGCTTGTTGGGCTGTTGCCTGAACCCGCAGAAACCGGAACCAAAGATGGTGGACGGGCTCACCGGGGTCATAGCTTTTATTGAATCCGCCTTCGAAGCAGGCGATCCGATTGACGGGCTAATGGCCCTGCGTAAAGGCGGGCATTCGGTCAGTTTCGATTTGCTAAAAGGCATGCAGCACTTCGATATCATCATGCATCGAAGGACGGTTTCGCCGGCAAATCGGTAGTCAAAGGCATTGAAAATCAACTAATTTGGTATCATCGCCGGAAATTAACACAACCATTACAAACCTTACCTTTGTAGCCAAGCTTCGAACGCCCGGTTCGAGCCCAACGCAGTCATCCATCGTTGCTTGAGCAGGAAAATAATTTGCGCATTTGAGAACAAGTATTTGCGGCCCATATGCTAAAACTTGAGAATCGAGGTGGAACGACCAAAGGTAATTTCATGTTTAGATCATCAACCCGAAGTGAAGCAGAAAGTTTGTTAAGCGGACTTGCTCTTGGATTTTCTGCCGACCCATTCATGCGTTGGCTATATCCTGAACCTGCCGATTTCCTTACCCACTTCCCGCGAGTAATGGACTTCTTTGGCGGGCGTGCATTTGAACAGGCTAGCGCGTTTCGAAACGATGATTTCACTGCTGGCGCACTTTGGCTTCCGCCAAGCATTCACCCTGACGAAGAACGACTTGTCGCCTGTTTTGAGCAAACGGTCTCATCAGAAAAACATGATGCGTTGTTCGAAACCTTCGGGCAGATGGACAATTATCATCCCGATGAGGACTGCTGGCATTTAGCTTTTATTGCGGTCGATCCAATTCGCCAAGGAAAAGGGTTGGGGTCCGCGTTGCTTGAATGCTGCCTCAAACGTTGTGACGAAGATGGAAGACCTGCTTACTTGGAGTCGACAAACCCTACAAATCTATCGCTGTATAAGCGCTATGGTTTCCAAGAGATGGGTCTAATAAAAGCCGACCAAGCCCCACCCCTGTTTCCGATGTTTCGAGCCGCCCAATAGCGTAGATCAAACGGCTGTGTTGTCCGCACAGCCGACCTTGAAGTCAGACTCATCTCATAATTAGGCCAGGATTGTAAAACGCACCGTACTGACTGGGTTCAGAGAATCTCATACGCAGAATCAAAGGCTCGCAATCATTCACAAAAATAAAACAGCGGCCCGAGTGAGCCGCTGTTTTCTGTTTTACTGTACTACCGGATCAATCCAGCGTCCGGGTGACCTCTTCGCGTTCGAAGATTTCGATCACGTCGCCTGCACGGATATCGTCGTAGTTCTCGAACGCCATCCCGCATTCCTGACCTGACTGAACCTCGGCCACTTCGTCCTTGAAGCGCTTCAGCGTTTTCAGCGTGCCTTCGTGGATCACCACGTTGTCGCGCAGCAGGCGGACGCCTGCGGAACGACGCGCCACGCCTTCGGTGACCAGACAACCAGCAACCTTGCCGACGCCGGTAACCTTGAAGACTTCGCGGATCTCGGCGTAGCCGATGAACTTTTCGCGGATCTCGGCGCTCAGCAGGCCCGATGCGGCAGCTTTCACGTCATCGACCAGATCGTAGATCACCGAGTAGTAGCGGATTTCCACACCCTTCTGGTTCGCCGTGTTCCGCGCCGACGCATTGGCACGCACGTTGAAGCCCAGGATCGGCGCGCCGGATGCTTCCGCCAGGCCGACATCGGTTTCGGTAATCGCACCTACACCCGAGTGCAGTACGCGCACGCGCACCTCGTCGTTGCCGATCTTCTCCATCGCCTGAACGATGGCCTCAGCCGAGCCCTGAACGTCTGCTTTCATCAGAATTGGCAGTTCGTTGACGTTCTCGTCTTCCTTGGCTTTCTGCATCAGCTGCTCAAGGGTCGTTGCGGCGCCAGCGGCAGCGCGTTTGTCCTTGGCGGCCTGTTCGCGGTATTCGGCGATCTCGCGGGCCTGCGCTTCGGTCTCGGTCACGTTCAGAACGTCGCCAGCCTCGGGCGTGCCGTTCAGACCCAGAACCTCGACAGGAACCGAGGGGCCAGCTTCCTTGACGCGTTCACCCTTGTCATTGATCAGCGCACGGACTTTACCGTATTGCTCACCCACGACGAAGATATCGCCCTGACGCAGCGTGCCGTTCTGAACCAGAACAGTGGCGACGGGGCCGCGACCCACGTCCAGCTGCGCCTCGATCACGGCACCCTGGGCGGCGCGATTCGGGTTGGCTTTCAGCTCCAGAATCTCGGATTGCAGTGCGATGGCTTCCAGCAGCTCATCCAGACCCTGACCGGTGATGGCAGAGACTTCGACGTCCTGAACTTCACCCGACATTTTCTCGACGATGACTTCGTGCTGCAGCAGATCGGTGCGCACCTTGTCCGGATTCGCGCCTGGCTTGTCGACCTTGTTGATCGCCACGATCATCGGCACTCCGGCCGCTTTCGCGTGGTTGATCGCTTCGACCGTCTGCGGCATCACCGCGTCATCGGCGGCAACAACCAGAACCACGATATCCGTGACCTGAGCACCGCGCGAGCGCATCGAGGTAAAGGCCGCGTGGCCCGGCGTATCCAGGAAAGACAGCGTGGTGCCGCTATCGGTTGTCACCTGATAGGCACCGATGTGCTGGGTGATGCCACCCGCCTCGCCTGCCACAACCCGCGCATCGCGGATCGCATCCAGCAGCGAGGTTTTGCCGTGATCAACGTGACCCATGATGGTGATGACCGGCGGGCGCGATTTCAGATCTTTGTCGTCGTCTTCGACCTCTTTGATGACGTCCTCGACATCCGAATCAGAGACACGGGTCACTTTGTGACCGAATTCTTCGATGATCAGCTCGGCAGTATCGGCATCAATGGTCTGGTTCTGCGTGACCATCATGCCCATGTTCATCAGCGATTTGACAACGTCTGCCACACGCTCGGCCATACGGTTTGCCAGCTCGGACACCGTGATCGCTTCGGGCAGCTGCACGTCGCGGATCACCTTTTCGCGCTCGACAGTACCACCCATGGCTTTCTGACGCGCCCGCTCCTGCTTGCGCTTCATCGCCGCCATAGAGCGGTGACGATTACCTTCGCCGCCCGTGGCCTGACCCAATGTCAGCTTGCCGGACCGGCGGTTGTCATCACGGCCTTTGCCACGATTGCCGCGCTGTTCACGCTCGCGATCGTTTTTCCGCGGCGTTGCAGCCGGTGCTGGCTTGTTCGCCGGGCTGCGCGGAGCAGCCGCCTTAGGCTCTACCGGAGCAGCCGGAGCGGCAGCGCGTTGGGCCGCTATTTCAGCCTCTTTGCGCTTGCGATCTTCTTCTTCGGCCTTGGCACGTGCACGTTCTTCGGCCTCACGCTGTTCGCGTTCCTTGGCCTCTTGCTCCGCACGACGACGGGCGCGTTCTTCTTCACGCGCTTTTTCAGCTGCCTCGCGGGCGGCGGCCTCTTCAACCTCGCGGGCCTTGGCGGCCTGCAGCGCCTTCATCCGGCGGGCCATCTCCGCATCGGAAATCCCGGCAGGGCGGCGCGACGGATCACCCGAGGGCGTTGCTCCGCCACCCGGCTTGCCGGCACCCGGCTTGGGAACCACCACGCGCTTGCGTTTGGTCTCCACCACGACATTCTTGGTACGTCCGTGGCTGAAACTTTGTTTCACATTTCCGGGGCGTGCCCCGCCACGAAGACCCAATGTCTTTTTGCCGTCATTATCGCTCATAAAGCTTCTTACCCTTCCGCGCGGCCCCTGCCGCCGTCATCCGTTTCGCGCAAGCCACGCAGGCGCTGCGCTTCCTCTACAACACGTTTGGCGAGTCCGCCAGAGGCGAGCGCCGCATGAATCACGGTTTGGCGCCCAAATGCCTGTCCCAGCTCGTCCGCCGTCAGCCAGCCGATGTATGTTCCGAAGTGCGGCGTGCTCAGTTTCGACTTGCCGCGCCCTGATCCATCAGAGGCTTGTATCAGTACCTGGGCCTCTTCCCGGTCCAGCCACGTCTTGACCTTTTCGTAACCGGCGATCGCGTCACCGGATTTGCGCGCAAGGCTCACCAACTCGATCACACGGCGCGCAATCTGACGCTCAACTTCATCCGCGAGATCGTTAGGCACACTGACTTGCGCCTTGAAACCACGTGCAAACAGCTTTTTGCCCACGGCCTTGTCCAGCGCGCTGCGATCCGCCGCGACATAGACGCCACGTCCCGGCAGTTTTGCCGCGACATCCGGAAAGACCTGACCATCCGGCCCCGTCACAAAGCGGATCAACCCATATTTAGGTTGAACCTCGCCCGTGGCGATGCACTTGCGTTCAGGTCCTTCGGACCGATCCTTATGGACGCCACCGCGACCCATTTGCGCCACCCGAAGCCTGAGATCAGGCCTCGGCCTCCTCTTCGGTAACTTCTTCTTCGGCCTGCTCCAACTCAGCAGGATCGACCCAGCCCAGCATGATCCGAGCTGTCATAACCAGATCCTGCGCCTCTTCCAGCGTTACACCGAAAGGTTCCAGAACACCGTCATCTTTGATTCGCTGGCCGTCGACCGTGGTCCAACCACCGGCCAGTTCCCAGTCAGCGCAGGTGGCGAAGTCTTCCAGGTTCTTTACATCGTCCTTGGCCAGCGCTTCAACCATCTGGGGTGTCAGGCCTTCGAATTCAATAAGACTGTCTTCGACACCCAACGCGCGGGCGCTTTCCAACGCTGCCTTGGCCTGTGCTTCCAGGTGTTCGCGCGCCCGTGTTTGCAGCTCTTGCGCGGTGCCTTCGTCAACGCCGTCGATCACCAGCAGTTCTTCGATCTCCACATAGGCTACCTCTTCGAGGTTGGTGAAGCCTTCGGACACCAGCAACTGGGCAAAGAACTCATCCAGATCCAAGCTGTCCATGAACAGCTGGGTGCGGGCTTCGAATTCTTTCTGACGACGCGCCGATTCTTCGGCCTCGGTCATGATGTCGATATCCAGATTGGTCAGCTGGCTAGCCAAACGCACGTTCTGACCGCGGCGACCGATGGCGAGGCTCAACTGCTCCTCAGGAACCACAACCTCAATCTTGCCGGCCTCTTCGTCCAGAACCACCTTGGAAACCTCAGCAGGCTGCAGCGCGTTCACCAGGAAGGTCGGCTGATCTTCGTTCCACGGGATGATATCGATCTTTTCGCCCTGCAGCTCGTTCACAACGGCCTGCACGCGGCTGCCGCGCATACCAACGCAAGCACCAACGGGGTCGATCGAACCGTCATAGGAAATCACGGCGATCTTGGCGCGCGAACCGGGGTCACGAGCCACGGCCTTGACCTCGATAATGCCGTCATAGATTTCCGGCACTTCCATCTTGAACAGCTCGGCCATGAATTCCGGCGCGGTGCGCGACAGGAAGATCTGGTGGCCACGAACTTCGCGACGCACTTCCTTGATATACGCACGCACACGGTCATTCGGACGATAGCTTTCGCGACCGATCTTGTCATTGCGGCGCAGAACGGCCTCGGCACCGCCCAGATCGACGATGACATTGCCAAACTCTTCGCGCTTGACCGCACCGTTGATGATGGTGCCTGCACGATCCTTGAAATCTTCGTACTGACGGTCACGCTCAGCTTCGCGAACCTTCTGCAGGATCACCTGCTTTGCGGATTGCGCCGCGATACGGCCCATTTCAACTGGCGGCACTTCTTCAACGAAGACGTCACCAACCGAAGGCGTTTCCATATACTGTTTGGCCTGCTCGACGGTCATCTCGGCCTGATAGTTTTCCAGCTCTTCATCCTCGACCACGGTGCGAACGCGGGTGAATGTCGCTTTGCCGGTCTTGCGATCGATGCTGACGCGGATGTCCATCTCGGCGCCGTAACGGCTCTTGGCGGCACGGGCGAGCGATTCTTCCATCGCTTCGACAACCAGACCGGGGTCGATCATCTTTTCGCGGGCCACGGCCTCGGCGGTCTGCAGCAGCTCCAGCTGGTTGGCTGAGGTGATTGCCATCAGTTCGTCTCCTCTTCGGACCCTTCGGTCTCAATCTCGTCGAAAGCGTTTTCGTTCAGGGCACCGGCGTCTTTGCGCTGGCGCAGCATTTCCTTGATCAGGTCGTCGGTCAGGACCAGTTTGGCGTCGCTCAGCCAGTCGAATTGCAGTCCGATGGTGATCGTCTCGTCCCCCTCGGCGAGATTGATCAGGACCTCATCGCCTTCGATTCCGGCCAGCTCACCCTTAAAACGGCGGCGCCCGTCGATCAGTTCGGCGGTTTCGATCTTGGCCTCATACCCTTCGAACGCCTCAAAATCCTTGAGACGGGTCAGGGGGCGGTCGATGCCGGGGCTGGACACTTCCAGCGCATAGGCGTCAAGGATCGGATCCTCGACATCCAACGTGGCGCTGACCGCGTTCGAAATCTCGGCGCAATCATCCACTTCGATACCGCCATCAGGCTTGTCAGCCATGATCTGCAGCGTGGTTTGTTTGCCGCTCATCAGGCGAATACGCACAAGCTCATACCCCAGATCCTCGATCACGGGGGTGATGATCTCGGCCAGTCGCCGGTCGATGGCTGCTTTGGCTATCAGGTCATTTGTCATCTGGTACTCTACCCTGTCAGTCGGGCACAAAAAAACGGGCGCGCGGCCCGTCGATCTTTTCCGGTGGAGCCCCGGACCGAAGCCCGACACGCCGCTGTTAACGGCCATATAGCCAAGCGACTGCAAGATTGCAAGCCCAAGCGCCAGGATGGGCAATCACAATATCAGTCTGACAGAATCCACTCGCCATTTTCACACAGGTAAGGACCAACGCGGTCCCCGTCTTCGTAGACCTCGCCGTCAAACAGGCATTGACGTCCCTGGGCATGTGCCACGCCTGACAGGGCGACGGTCACAAGTGCAATAATGGCAGCGAGAACAGCAAGTTTATTCATGGAAAGCTCCTATTCCGCCGAAGATGCAAAAAGCGCAGGCTGCGTGTTGCGCGGGTAGATAATCACCGAAAGAGTGCCCCTGCCCTGAAACTGCTCGGCATTCGCCGTCCGCGGCGGGAAGAGTTGATCAAAGGCCACTCGGTTCAGCCCCAGCTTCATTTCTGAACCCGACAAAAACTCGAACGGTGTCCGCGCGGCGCAGGCATGAAAAACAGGATCTTGCCGCACCGTGAACTGACGCATGATATTGGATGACCCGCCGGTCGGTTTGATCAGGACGGTAATCCCCGGTTTCAAAAAACTGTCGGGGCAGGTGTACACCATCGGTTTTTCGTTCCCATTTGCGTCATGCAACAACACGCCCTCGGCCGTTACCTCGTGCTTGAAGGGGCTGAACACGGTCTCTTGCTGAATGAAGTTCGTGTAAAGCGTCGCAAATAGCTGGCTGTCACCACGCGGTTCGGACTTTATACCCTCGTACAGATCAGCGATCGCCTGCCACATCCGTGAATCCGCCCCACGCAATGTTCCGGGCAGCGAAAACGGACCTTCCAGATCATACAGCACGTCGCGCAGCCCGGCCGACAGGGGATCCTCCTTTTCCAGCCCTCTAATTTCGTGAACCAGATCCGAATCGTTCAACGCATAGTAACCATGCGACTTCAGCGTGCGGGTCAGAGCCCGCATATCGGACAGTTTCCGCGCTGTCGTCTCTGCACTATCTTCGGGGTTCGCCTCTACGGCCTCAAAACCCTTGTCCAGCAACTGGGTCAGCGACTGCCCTTCGCGGGCATCCAGCTCTATCGTCCCGTTTTTGCTGACTTTTACGGTAACGTCTTTACCTGATTTCAGGGCAAACACCGCAACAACCGCCAATGCTACGGACAAAATGGAAATTGATATATTCTTTAAGCTTTCAACCCTCATGGGAATTCTCCCATTTTCGAAACAATTAAGCTAATACAGCGCGTACAATAGCAAAATTTTGCACAAAGTAGAAGTCAGGCGAATTTTCGGCGTTTAAATCAACCACCAACGCTCGGCAACGCGGCCATCATCCAGGGGGCGATCCGTTCCGATCTGACGGGGCATGCCGACATGCCCTACTACAGCCAGCGCCATATCGGATTCGCTTGGAAAAAAGCGCAATCCGCGGTGCGGGCTGAACCCTTCGCCCTGCGGCAGTGCCGCGATATCCACAAAGCCGTCTCGCAGCGCCTCGGTACGCACGCGAGCGTCGGGAATCACGATAACTTCCAGGGTTTCGGCCCAGCCAGCCAATCCATCCTTGTAATGGCCGGAAACACGGCGCCCAAGGAAGTGGCGATCATCCTCCGCCCGTTCAACACGGTAGCATCCGGTGCCGTTCGCGGTCTGCAAAGGCGAGACACCTTCCCCGTTGCGCGTGATGACGAACCTGCTGTCGGCCAAAAGGAAGGGTAGACCCGGGTTGGCCTGAGCCAACTCCAGACGCACGCGATTATCTGACAAGGCGTCGACCTGCCCGACATCGCCCAGAACCGCCATCACATCCCTTACATCAAGGACCGCGCCATCGTGAAAACGAGCGTTCTCGCGCAGATCAAAGCTCCAGATGCGGGCTTGGGAATCAGTTTGCCAACCGGTCGCAAGCTCTCCGCGCAGGGTGCCGTCGGGTGCAATCTCGGTCAGGGTGTCGAACACGGCCCCACGGGCAACCTGCTCCAAACTGTCATCGCGGGGCACGGCAAGGCGCAGCGTACCACCCACTTTGGGCGTATCGGCTAAAGACGCACCGGTCGCCGCGAGCAGAGCGGCAGCAGCACCGGAAGCAAACAAAGCACGACGGTCGATGCGGGTCATACTGCGCCCTCCGCCACGCGGTCCATGATGCGAACCAATTCCGCGCTAATTCCGGGTTCGGACAGCGCATGCCCGGCCTGACGCACCATCTTCAGCTCGGCATTGGGCCATAGCTGGGCAAGGTTCCACGCGGCCTGAGGCGGACAGATCATGTCATACCGCCCCTGCACGATATGGCCGGGGATATGTGCGATTCTGTCCATCTGGTCCAGAATCTGCCCGTCCCGTTCAAGGAACGCGCGGTTGATGAAATAGTGATTCTCAAGCCGCGCAAAGGCGCGCGCGTATTCGCCGGGGCTTTCCCCGGTTGCGCCATGTGAATGGATTGAGGCCAGCGCATTTTCCCAACTGGACCAGGCCCGGGCATACAGGATCTCGGTCGCGCGATCCCCCGAGAACAGGCGCTTGTTAAATGCGCCTATGGTGTCACTCAGCTCATTGTCGGACAGAAGAGCGGTGAACTTCGCCCATTGCTCGGGCCAAAACTTTCCCGCGCCGCCGCCGTAAAACCAATCCAACTCGGCCTGCGTCGCCAGGAACACACCGCGCAGCACCAGGCGATTGACCCGATCCGGGTGGGACTGCGCATAGACCAGCGCAAGCGTCGCCCCCCAGCTGCCGCCAAAGACAATCCAGTCGTCGATATCCAGCAGGGTTCGCAGACGTTCGATATCGTCCACCAGATCCCAAGTGGTGTTGTCCGTGACCGACGCATGCGGGCGTGACCGTCCGCATCCGCGCTGATCAAACAGAATCACCCGGTAAACGTCCGGATCAAAATAGCGCCGCATGGCGGGGCTGCAGCCACCGCCCGGCCCACCGTGCAGAATCACCACCGGAATGCCGTTGGGATTGCCGCATTGTTCCATATAGATACGGTGTCCGTCGCCCACATCGACCATACGCTGATCGAAAGGATCGATCGGCGGGTACAGATATTGAACTGCGCGCTTTTGGTCCGGGTACTTGTCCATTATGGCCCTATATAGTCCTTAAGCGTAAAAGAGCATACGGAGACAGGAATGCAAGCGCATCCGAACACGGTTGACCCTTCTGAGATCGCAAAATTCGAAGCGATGGCTGCGGAATGGTGGGATCCTCACGGAAAATTCAAACCGTTGCACATGCTGAACCCCTGTCGGCTGGATTATATCACACAGCAGATCGCGGGCGAATTCGATCGCGATTTGAAGTCGCCAAAGCCGTTCGAGGGCCTGCGTTTGCTGGATATCGGCTGCGGCGGCGGGCTGCTGAGCGAACCGATGGCCCGCCTTGGGGCCGAAGTGGTCGGAGCGGATGCCGCCGAAGGCAACCTGCCCGTCGCGCGCATCCACGCGGAACAAACCGGGCTGGAGATCGACTACCGCCACACCACTGCCGAGGACATGGCCGCCGCAGGTGAACAGTTCGACGTGGTGCTGAACATGGAGGTGGTAGAGCACGTGGCCGACCCCCTTGGCTTTCTGACCGCATCGCAAGACTTGCTGAAACCGGGCGGATTGCTGATCTGCTCGACCATCAACCGCAATCCGAAATCCTATGCCATGGCCATTTTCGGGGCCGAGGTCGTCATGCGCTGGCTGCCGCGCGGCACCCATGAGTGGAATAAGTTCATCACCCCCGATGAGCTGTTCGACCTGCTGCGTCAGGCCGGGCTGGACCCTGTGGACCGCAAAGGCTTCGTGTTCAACCCGATTCTGTGGAGCTGGTCGATCTCGGACCGGGACTTGAGCGTGAACTATGTGACGGCGAGTGTGAAACCGGGGTGAGCACATAATCTGGGCTTAGGGTGGAGATTTAACCCATCCTAACCAAAGCTCACAAGAATTGCCTTTTCGACTCAAAAGCAATCAAAATTGACAAACATCAATTTCTACGCTTTGCATCGTGTTGATATTTCGCGATGATTCTTAGTAGGGCAACCAATGAACTTTCTCCACCTATTCGCCACGTTGTCAGTGGTGACCATTGTAGGCGCATGCGCTTCTTCAACGACAACTCGACTCGCTCAAAACATCGTACGAATTGATGTTAGCGCCGCTCCAGCCTGCGGCTCGACTGGCGCAAGAAAACTGGTTTCAAGAATGGCTGCGGTCGAAACCATTCGCTTGGGTTACGACAAGTATCTTATCGCAGCGATGGATTCTGAGAATAATGTTCGCATTGTCGGGGCCAACTACAACACGACCGGAACTCTAAACACGTTTGGAAACACCGGCACCTATTCCGGGCACACTACTGCGACACCAATCATCGGCGGTACGCAAGATGCAGCCGTTGTTGCCGTTATGTTCAAGAAAAACGATCTAGAAGCTGCAAACGCAATTGATGCAAGAACCACTTTAGGCACCAATTGGGCCGAAGTTGTCGCCAAGGGCAAACCGAATACTTGTTTAAAGTGATGAACGGCGAAGGTTAATAGGGACGTCGTTAAGCACCGACCCCTATTCCCCCTCCAACTGCAACCTCAAATCCCGCAACACGGGCAGCGTGCTGCGGACGCGCTCCAGCCCCAACTCTCCGACCACGCGGTTGATCAGCGGAGCGATTGACGTAATCGCTTGGTCCCGCGCCCTGCGACCGGCAGGGCTGATCGCCACCATCTTGCGGCGGGCATCATCCCAGTCGGGGCGGATGTGGATGTATCCGGCCCATTCCAGCTTGGCCAAGGTGTTCGTCATCGCGCCACGGGTGACGTGGAACGTATCAGCCAATTGCGCCGGGCTACGCTCGTTCCCGACAAAGACCAGATGGTTGAGCACCGAGAAATGCGAAATCTCCATACCCTTGGGCAGCACCCGGCTAAGCCGATTACGCAATAGCTGGTCGGCGGTCAGGATTTCGCTGAACAGCGTGACCGCAAGGGCATTGTGTTCGTCAGTCATGGTCCGGTTCTGGATCAGGGTCCGTCAAAGCGACGGACGTGAGTCAACGAGGGCACCCGACGGCGCGCCTCAGACACAGAACTATCATGCATATCGAAAATGTGAATGCCCGGATCGGTCCCTGCGTCGATGACGACCTCGCCCCAGGGGGCGACAACCATGCTGTGGCCATAGGTATAGCGCGTCTTGCCGCGGGTCTTAGGGTGTTCGCCAGTTTGTGCGGGGGCCAGAACCCAACAGCCGGTCTCAATCGCCCGGGCGCGCAGCAACGATTCCCAATGGGCGGCCCCCGTGACCGGCGAAAACGCGGCCGGAACCGTCAGGATTCGCGCCCCTGCTTGCGCCAGTGCGGCATAGAGCGCCGGAAACCGGACATCATAGCAGACGGTCATGCCAACCTTGCCAAAATCGGTGTCGGCAATCACAGCCTTGCCGCCGGGGCGGTAATTTTTGGATTCGCGGAAGGTCTCGGTCTCGGTGACCTGCACGTCGAACATATGGATCTTGTCATACCGCGCCACGATCTGCCCTTGCGGGTCGATCATAAAAGACCGGTTGGCAAACCGGCCGTCCGCATCATGGGTTTTGATCGCCAAAGACCCGATCAGCAGCCAAACACCCAGCGCGGCGGCCTGATCCTGCAGGCCGACCAGCGATTGGTCATCTTCTTCGTGCTGCAGGACTTCTCGCTGTCGCGTGGTGCTGGTGGACACGCAGTTCGTCACCTCGGGCGTCAGGATGAACCGCGCGCCTTGTGCCGCCGCCTCGGCCATCATGGCGCGCACCCTGTCCAGATTTTCGGCCGGATCGTCCGACGAGGTGATTTGCAGCAGCGCGGTCTTCATCAGGCTGCGAGCAGGCGATCCAGCTTGCCCTGACGCTCCAGCTCATACAGTTCGTCACAGCCGCCCACGTGCTGCGCACCGATAAAGATCTGTGGCACGGTTCGTTTGCCACCGGCGCGCTGGATCATCTCGGGCTTGCGCTTGGGGTGCATAAGCACGTCGACTTCCTTGAATTCGACGCCTTTCTGTTTCAGCAAGCGTTTGGCCGCGTGACAAAAGCCGCAGAGCGGCGAGGTGTAGATTTCTACCGGTTTCATATTCCGTACCTTCGCGTTTCGCATAATCTTGGGCGAATTAGGCATCCTTGGCAACGCGCGCTAGGGTCAACACGGAAATATGATTTGCTCCGGATGCACGGCAGACACGCGCGCAAGCCGCCAGTGTTGCGCCGGACGTCATCACATCATCCACCAGCAGAATATCGCGGCCTCGCAAGCGGTCTTGCCGCTTTGGATGGGCGATGATCGAGCTTTTAAGAATTTCAGCCCGCTCTGCCGCTGTTTTGCCATCCAGCACAGGCGTCTTTCGGTGGCGAAGCAAAAGGTCCGGGCACACCTCAAGCCCCGTCTCTTTCCCAAGGTGCTGCGCCAAAAGGGCGGACTGGTTGTACCGCCGTTTCAACAATCGGGACCAGTGCAAAGGCACCGGTGCAAGCAGCATACCCTCGCGGAACAGTTCTTGCCCTGCCCACGCCAGCCAGTGTGCGGCGGGGCGCGCCAGTTCGGGCCTGTCACCATGTTTTAAGGCCAGCACCAGCGACCGCGCTTTGCCATCGTACAAAAGAGCCGAACGCCCATCTTGCCAGGGGCGCGGCGTAGCCAAGCAATCGTCGCACTCAATCCGGTGACCGTCTGAAACCCCCGGTAACGGCACCCCGCAGCTATCGCAAACAACTCCTCCGATAAAGGGCGTCTCGCGCCAGCAGGGCCCACACAGCCCGAAATCCGATTCGGTCAGGTCCCCGCATCCCAGACAGCGCGGCGGATAGATCAGCGCGACAGCGGTTTGAATCCGGTGCCACATGCGATAATTGCGCCCTATGAAACTGCCTGAGTCCAATTCACCCTCTTTGTTTGATCGCCAGGTCCTTACCCGGCACCGCGCCCGCGCGAAGGATGAGGCCCTGTTCCTGCACCGTGCCGCTGTGGACGAAGTGCAGGATCGGCTCTCCATGGTTAACAAAACCTTTACGGCCCCGGCGATCGTGACGCCGTTTGCGCATATCTGGCAGGACGTTCTGCCCGGGACGCGGATCGTTGCGGATGATGAGGTCCTGGCCCTGACCCCCGGCGCGCATGATTTGGTCATCCACGCCATGGCGCTGCATTGGGCCAATGATCCCGTCGGGCAACTGATCCAATGTCGCCGTGCTCTGCCCCCCGACGGGTTGCTGTTGGTCGTGTGTCTGGGTGGAGAAACCCTGCACGAATTGCGCGCCGCATTGGGACAGGCCGAAATCGAAGTGACCGGAGGCCTCAGCCCCCGTATCGTCCCGATGGCCGAGCTGCGCGATCTTGGCGGGTTGCTGCAACGGGCGGGGTTTGCGCTGCCGGTCGCCGACACCGCGCGCCTGACGGCGGAATACCGCGACATGCAGCACCTGATGCATGACCTGCGCGCCATGGGTGAGACCAACAGCCTGTCCGGGCGCATGAAACAACCCACCAAGCGACAGGTCTTTACCCGCGCACAGCAGGTCTATGCCGACAACTTCTCAACGCCCGGGGGGCGGTTGGCCGCCACCTATGAATTGATCTGCCTGACCGGCTGGTCGCCCGATGACAGCCAACAGAAACCATTGCGCCCCGGATCAGCCAAAACCCGGCTTGCGGATGCGCTGGGCACAAAAGAAGGTAAACTGTCCAATTGACGACCGGGCTTTTCCGGTTATCTCAGGCCAGTACAGAGAAATCTCAGGAAGCATCAGATGTTTGACGCCACTCGCCCCGATCATGCCGCCGCAGACCATCCAAAGGTCAAAATGGGCCGCGTCGGCATTCTGCTGGCCAATCTCGGTACGCCGGATCACTACAGCTATTGGCCGATGCGCCGGTATCTGAATGAGTTTTTGTCGGACCAGCGCGTAATCGACTATCCCAAGTGGAAGTGGCAGCCAATTCTGCAAGGCATCATCCTGTCCAAGCGTCCGTTCAGCTCGGGTGAGGCCTACAAGTCGATCTGGAACCATGACAAGGGCGAAAGCCCGCTGATGACGATCACCAAAGACCAGACAGCCAAGTTGCGCGATGCGATGCAAGAACGGTATGGCGATCAGGTGATGGTCGATTTCTGCATGCGCTACGGCAATCCCTCAACCAAATCCAAAGTACGTGAAATGGTGGCCGCGGGCTGTGATCGAATTCTGTTCTTCCCGCTCTACCCGCAATATGCGGGCGCGACCACGGCAACGGCCAATGACCAGTTCTTCCGCGCGTTGATGGACGAAGCCTGGCAACCTGCGTCTCGCACCGTTCCAGCCTATTTCGACGAGCTTGCTTATATCGACGCTTTGGCCGGGTCAGTGGAAAAAGCCTATGCGGCGCTGGAGACCAAACCGGATGTCCTGGTCTGTTCCTATCACGGCATGCCAGAGCGCTATTTGCAGCAGGGCGACCCGTATCATTGCCAATGCGCGAAAACGAGCCGATTGCTGAAGGAACGGCTGGGTTGGTCGGACGATCAGCTGGTCTCGACCTTCCAATCGCGATTCGGTCCCGAGGAATGGCTGAAACCCTATACCGTCGAGCACGTGGCAGAGTTGGCGCGGCAGGGAAAGAAGAACATCGCGGTAATCGCACCGGCGTTTTCTGCCGATTGCATCGAGACGCTGGAAGAGATCAACGAAGAGATCAAGGAAAGCTTTGAAGAGGCCGGCGGTCAGACCTTTACCTATATCCCCTGCCTCAATGACGATGATTCGCACATTGGCGCACTGGGCAAGGTAATCGAAGACAATCTGAAGGGCTGGCTCGACTGACCATTTCCCATCATCAAGAAATGAAAAAAGGCGGTGGATCGCTCCACCGCCTTTTCTCTAGATTTAGCTCGTCAAATTAGCTTGCTGCAACAGCTGCGGCAACTACGACCAGCAGGATCAGCGGCAGGATGATACCCTGCGACGAACCCTGAGTTTCCTCTACAACAACCGGTGCTTCAACAACCGGCTCTTCCAGGTTACCGGCATAAGCGGTCGAAGCAGCAGCAGTCAATGCAGCGGCGAGAACGAGTTTTTTCATATTAACCTCCAGAGTTTGCACGGCTCCATCAATCGGATCCGCACACCTAAGACTTACCTCGTGGTTTTTTTCTAATCAGCTATATGACTGGAATGCAATTGCAACTTGAGCCACAAGCGGGTTCGTGCGCGAAAATGTCGTCAAATAAGCAACACTTGCGTGCCGACCTTCGCCATCGAGAACAGCTCAGCGATATCTTCGTTGAACAGGCCGATGCATCCGTTCGACGACCGGCGACCAATTTTGCGCGTGTCATGCGTTCCGTGAATCCGGTAGTATTTCCAACTCAGGTATAAAGCATGTGTTCCCAATGGGTTATCAGGGCCCGGCGGAATATGATCCGGCCATTCGGGATTTCGTTTCTTCATAGAAGGTGTCGGTGACCAACTAGGACCTTCAACTTTGCGGATGACGCTGGTGCGGCCCCGGCGGGTCAATTCTTCGGTCAGCGGAACGGATGAGGGGTAGAGTTTGTAAACAGATTGATCATCTGACCAATAATGCAGCGCTCGAGACACCGTATCGACCAGAATGGCCCCATTTCTCGTATTCGAGAAATAAGGCTGCCAATCTAGGGCGCGGAACCCCGAGACATTGCGACGCACGTCTGGCTCGGCCTCGGGTGCTGGGCGCAGTGGGTCACCTGGAATGTACTGGGCAATCGCCGGCGATGCCAGCAGGGCCGAAGCACCGGCCAGAAATCCTCGGCGGCTAGATGAATGAATGGGTTTCTTGACCATAGTGACCGGTCCTTTGCGAAAGATGTCCTGAAATTTTACGTATTTTATTGCCAGAATGCGTCAATCGCAAATCAAACCGGCAGAAACATGCAAGAATCAGCCATTGCAGGTTTGCCGAAGGCTGCATAGCACGCTATGCCGTATGTCGACACAATAATCAGGTCGATCATGACGCGTATTATCACATTACTGTTTCTTTGCTTTGTTGCGCTGGCTGCATGTACCCCAAGCAGCACCCCAACTTACGGATCAGATGGCCGTCCACTGCCGTCGGTTTATAAGATTCGCGGCAACCCCGAAAAGCTCCAGTTCCGTATGCTGGATTCGGTAAATGCCTTGCGCCAGGCTCAGGGTTTGCAGGCGGTGCAGCTGAACTCGCAGCTGAATGCTGCGGCCGCGACCCACTCTAAGGACATGGCGCGCCAGAACCGCCCATGGCACTTCGGTTCGGACGGATCGTCGCCCATAGATCGCGCGCAACGCGTCGGTTATTACGGGACTTTCCTGGGTGAGGCGATCTCGGAAACCTATGAGACCGAAACCGAAACCTTGGCCGCCTGGATGCAGGAACCTGGCCCCCGAGCCGTGATCATGGACCCCAAAGCATCACAAATGGGCTTTTCCTGGCATCAGGAAGGTGGCGGGAAAATCTGGTGGACACTGGAAATGGGAGCAGGCGGGTAACCAAAAGCCGCCTCGAAGAAAAAAGCCCCCGGCTTTCGGGGGCTTTTTTATTTCAGCTAGGTCAGGCGGCCTGCATGGACTGCGCTTCGGTCAGAATTGCGTAGAGCTTGACCGGATCAGGGTTGGCCCGCAGCTTTGTGCAAACTGACGTGTCGCGCAGTGTACGGGACACCAGCGCAAGCGCCTTAAGGTGATCGACACCCGCCTCTTCCGGCGCAAAAAGTGCAAATGCGATGTCCACCGGCTGCCGGTCGACCGATCCAAAATCAATCGGTTTTTCGAGCATTACAAACACACCCGAGACACTGTCCAGATCTGTCAGTCGAGCGTGCGGCAAGGCGACACCGTGTCCAACCCCGGTCGGTCCAAGGCTTTCGCGTTCCAGCAAGCAATCGACGACAGTCTGCGCATCCAGGTGCAAAGTCCCGGCAGCAACATCGCCAATTTCCTGAAACAACCGCTTCTTACTAGAAGCGGCGGACAACACACGTACTGCTTCGGGCTTTAATATGCTCGAAAGCTCCATCATCACGCTCCACGGCGGGGCCCCTGCAATTGCAGGGGCGTGCCTTGCTAGTCTTGCCTGTTACGGATCAATCCAGCCGATGTTACCGTCCTCGCGACGGTACACGACATTCAATCCGTCCTTGTTTTCGTTTCGGAACACAAGCACCGGCGCACCGGCAAGTTCCATCTGCATGACCGCCTCTCCAACACTCAGCGATGGGATCTTGGTTTCCATCTCAGCCACGATCATGGGCTGCAGAGTATCGGGCTCGTCAGCCGTCTCCGATTCGTCAGAGGCGAGGATATAAGACGACGCTCCGAAGAGTTCAACAGGCTCGGACCGATCCTTGTGGTGGTCCTTCAGTCTGCGCTTATAACGGCGCAGTTGCGTTTCCATCTTGTCGCAGCATCCCTCAAACGCCGCGTAAATCTCGGTTGCGTGTGCCTTGGCCTGAGCGGTCAGACCAGTGGAAAGATGCACTGTGGTTTCGCATACATATTCATGCGCTGAACGGGAAAAGACGACGTTGGCATCTGTCGGACGTTGGGCATATTTGCCCACGACCTCACCCAGTTCGGTCTGCACATGAGTCTGCAGGGCCGCACCGATGTCGATCTGTTTTCCGCTGATTTGGTAACGCATGTGATCTCCTTCACAATTCACACCCATTTCTGACGTCACGTAATGCAACGCGCTTGTTTTTATCGGGTGGGGGACATCGGCAAATCCTGCGGTAACCGCACCGGCCCCCCTTCCAGGAAGGGGCGTCGTGATCCAGTCGGGAACCGAAGAAATGCCATAGTCCAATTGAGGCAAGAGACGGCGGGAGAGTCAATCAAAACAGGCGTGTATATACGTGATTTCCGCTATGCGCCCGGCGAAAATCTGCGCAAGCTCATGAAATACGGAAGTTTTCGCCCAGGTAAACCCGGCGCACGTTTTCATTTTCGACCACTTCATCGGGTGTGCCGGACATCAGGACTTGACCGTCATGCAGGATGTAGGCACGATCCACGATCTCTAGAGTTTCGCGCACGTTGTGATCGGTGATCAACACGCCGATTCCACGCTTTTTCAGGTCCGCAACCAGGTGGCGGATATCCCCGACGCTGATCGGGTCGACCCCCGCAAAGGGTTCATCCAACAACAGATATTTCGGATCTGCTGCCAAACAACGCGCGATCTCGACCCGGCGGCGTTCACCGCCCGACAGGGCCAGCGCGGGTGCGCGGCGCAGGTGTTCGATCGAGAAGTCGGACAACAGCTCTTCCAGCCGCTCTTTTCGGCGGTGGGCGTGGTTGACGGTGATATCCAGAACGGCGGCGATGTTGTCCTCGACACTCATGCCACGGAAAATCGACATCTCTTGCGGCAGATATCCGATCCCAAGACGTGCGCGGCGATACATAGGCAGCGTTGTGACAACCTGACCGTCAATCGTAACAGTGCCCGCCTCAGGAAACACAAGGCCTGCGACCGAATAGAATGTGGTGGTCTTGCCTGACCCGTTCGGACCCAGCAACGCCACGACCTCGGATCGGCCCAAGGTCATGGAAACGTCACGGATCACTGTCTTTTTTCGGTAAGACTTGCGAAGTTTTTCGATTTTCAGACCAGAGGCACCTTCGGCCACCGTCAGGTTTGGCTGAGCCATCAGTTGGCCCCCTGCTGCAGGATGGTCTTCACGTTGCCTGTCATCGTTGCTTTGCCGGTGGTCAGGTTGGCGTTCATCTGGTCGCCGCTGATCGTGCTTGGCCCCTGCAACAGCAGAACGTTGCCCTTCATGACGATCTCACCTGAATCGATGGTATATTCCGCCCAGTCGCCCTCGGCAGCATCCGGAGGGCTGACCAGAATCACATCCTCGGTCGCTTCCATCCGTTCGATGCCTGAACGGTCTTCGTTATAGATGACAAGCACGCGTTCCGCCGTCAGACGCATTTCGCCCTGAATGACGATCACGTTGCCCAGAAACTCGGCCGAGCCGTCTTCCTGATTTACGTTCAGCTTTTCCGAGGTCACCTCGACCGGCAGGCTTGGGTCGGCATTAGCCGAACCGAAAGCAACCTGAGTTTCCTGCGCTGTCGCAGATATCGCACCAGTTACCAGAGCAGCGCTTACAAGGGCTAATCGAAAATAGAACACAGGTTATCTTTCTGCTTTTTGAGGCTCATACACCAACTTTACGCCATCTGTAAAAATAATATGGACCGGTCCATCTTTTTTTTCAGTCCCAAATGTCATTCTGCCCGCAGTAAAATCACCAATAATACCGGTTCCGTCGACCTGACCGGGCGTGTCGCCCTCAATTTCGTCCAGCGCGGTGTTCAACAGATCGGTCGTGACGACGATGCCGTCCGTTGTTGTTATAACCACATCCCCGACAAAGGTAGCTGTATTCTTGTCCGGACGGATCATGCCAGTGTTGGAGTCCAAAGTGATCACGCCGCCATTCAGCAGGCCAAAGCGACCTCGAAACTCGGCCGCTGTTGGCGCTTCGCCCTCAGTACCCTGCGTTGCCCGACTTGCCTCGATCTGAACGTCTTCACCTTTACGGGTCGTTCCTTGGTAGTTGGGCTGCGTCACCACCTGATCCGCCAAACGTTCATCGATATCCTGCTGATTGAAGGGGACGGACACATTGGTTTCGATGCTGCGCGACAGCAGGAACACAGTCGACAGCATAGCGATAGCCACCAACGGCAGCACCACCTTGAAGAACTGTACCCTGCGTGAGTGTCCGTCCACCGCACTACCCTCCGCTTAGCCCAATCCGACGCGCAGGCAGTCGTGGATATGCAACAGCCCCTCGGCTGGGCCTTGTGTCTCGGGGTCGACCACGAACAGCGAAGTGATCTTGCGGTCGTTCATGATCGCCACCGCCTCTTCCGCCATTGCGTTCGGGGAAATGGTCAACGGATTGGTGGTCATGACTTCTTTGGTGGTCTTGTCCAGAAGACCGTCCATGTTCCGGCGCAAGTCGCCGTCAGTCACGATGCCAATCAGGCGGCCCGCCTCATCCGTCACGCCGACAACGCCAAAGCTTTTCTGGCTCATGACCAGCAGCGCCTCACTCATGGGGGTGCCCTCAGACACAACTGGCAGATCGGCGTGCATCAAATCCCGCACGGTTGACAGCTGCGCCCCCAGCTTGCCGCCGGGGTGGAAGGCGCGGAAGTCCTCGGGCTTGAAATCACGGTATTTCATCAACGCAATGGCCAGGGCGTCGCCCATCGCCAACGTCAACGTGGTTGAAATCGAGGGCACCATGCCAAAACCGCAAGCTTCGCCCAGCGACGGGATCAGCAAATGCACATCCGCCTGCGTCATTAGCGTGCTTTCCGGCTTGCTGGACAATCCGATCAAGGGAATGCTAAAGCGGCGGGTAAAGGCCAGCAGATTGACCAGCTCCGGCGCTTCGCCCGAATTGGAAATCGCCAGAACCACATCGCCTTTTGACACCATGCCCAGATCGCCATGGCTGGCCTCGGCCGGGTGCACGAAATAGGCGGGCGTGCCAGTGCTGGCCAGCGTGGCGGCAATCTTGTGGCCAATATGACCAGATTTGCCGATACCGCTGATGATGATGCGGCCCGGAGCCTGCAGGATCATCTGCACGGCTTCGGCAAAATCTTCATTCAGGCTTTCGGCAAGCACGTCCAGCGCGCGGGCCTCGTCGGTGATGACCTGACGTGCGGTTCTCAGGAATGCTTCGGTATCGGTCATGAGTGCGCAAAAATATCCGTTTCGGGCCAACCGGCGAGGTCCAGTTTCGCACGCATCGGCAGGAAGTCAAAACAGGCCTGCGCCATTTCGGTGCGGCCTTCGCGGGCCAAGCGCCCGTCCAACGCCTCGCGCAGTTGATGCAGGTACAGTACGTCCGAAGCCGCATAATCCAGCTGCGCATTTGTCAATGTCTCAGCCCCCCAGTCGCTCATCTGCTGCTGTTTCGAGATATCGACGCCGATCAACTCCTGACACAGGTTCTTCAGCCCGTGTCGATCCGTATAGGTGCGCACCAGCCGACTGGCTATTTTGGTACAATAGACCGGAGCGGCCAATGCGCCAAATGCGTGGTACATCGCAGCAATGTCGAAACGGCCAAAGTGGAAAAGCTTTAGCACGTCAGGGTTTTCCAGCATCGCACACAGGTTCGGGGCCTCGGTCTGGCCTATTTCGACCTGAACAATATGGCTGTCTCCGTCGCCGCCCGACATCTGGATCACGCACAGCCGGTCCCGATGCGGGTTTAGCCCCATAGTCTCGCAGTCAATGGCCACAACAGGGCCCATATCCAACCCGTCCGGCAGGTCGTTTTTGTAAAGATGGTTTGCCACGGGGCTTGTCCTTTGTCCGGTATCGCCCCCGAGATAGGAGGTTTGGTCTCTAAACTCAACGCTATCCATGACAGTGCGGCAGGGACCCGCAGGTTACGTTGACCTTATCCCCATGGGGGGGATAGGGTTATTGCATGACACAGCACAAACACGAATCGCACCCGCAGATCCATGCGCGTCTGAAACGCGCACACGGGCATCTGGCCCGGGTAATATCCATGCTCGAAGATCAAGAGCCCTGCACCAACATCGCACAGCAACTTTTTGCGGTTGAAAAGGCGATTACCAACGCCAAACGGGCCTTGATCCACGATCATATTGATCACTGCCTGTCACCAACGACCGCAACCAAAAACCCGGACGTGGAAGATTTCAAAACCATCACAAAGTACCTCTGACCGATGCTGAGCGTCCTGAAGAACCGCGTCTATCGGCATTTACTGGCGGCTCAGGTGGTTGCGTTGATGGGAACCGGGCTGGCGACGGTTGCCTTGGGGTTGCTCGCCTTTGATCTGGCCGGTGACGCGGCGGGTATGGTTCTGGGAACCGCCCTGACCATCAAGATGGTGGCCTACGTGGTTGTCGCCCCGCTTGCCGCTGCGTTTGCAGAACGGCTGGACCGACGCAAAATGTTGGTGGTGCTAGATCTTGTGCGTGCCGCCGTTGCGCTTTGCCTGCCGTTCGTGACCGAGATCTGGCAGATCTATGTGCTGATCTTCCTGCTGCAATCGGCCTCTGCTGGTTTCACCCCAGCCTTTCAGGCGACGATTCCGGAAGTTCTGACGGATGAACAAGATTACACCAAAGCTCTGTCGCTGTCCCGGCTGGCCTATGACCTCGAAAGCCTCCTCAGTCCCGCTCTGGCTGCGGCGCTGTTGTTGATCATGAGCTTTGACAGCTTGTTCTGGGGCACAAGCTTTGGGTTCATTGCCTCGGCAATCCTTGTCGTGTCGGTCGCCCTGCCTTCGCCCAAACCGACGAAACGCAGGGGGGTTTACGACCGGACAACCCGGGGCATTCGCCTATACCTTGGTACGACACGGTTGCGCGGTTTGCTGGCGCTGACGTGGACGGCCGCGTCACTCAGCGCGATGGTCATCGTCAACACTGTCGTCATCGTGCGCGCCGATCTTGGGCTGTCGGAAAGCGCTGTGGCCGTTGCATTGGCCGGGTATGGGGCCGGCTCGATGGTGGCTGCCTTCATCCTGCCGTCTCTTCTGAACTATTACGAGGATCGCAGCGTTATGCTGGCTGGTGCAGCATTCGGGACACTCACGATGGCCGTTGCAGCGGGGTTGTTCGCCTCGACCCAGATGACTTTGTGGGGGCTCGCGGTGTTATGGGCGGGTGCTGGCTTTGGCTATTCAGCCACTCTGACACCGTCCGGCCGCCTGCTGACACGCACGGCCTGCCCGGAAGACCGACCGGCAGTTTTCGCCGCGCAGTTCACGCTGTCCCATGCCTGCTGGCTGGTGTTGTACCCGTTGGCCGGGTGGCTGATGACCACCAAAGGGACCGAACAGACATTGATCTGGATGACTATGGCGGCCCTTTTGGGGCTTGGTGTTGCGCTTCTGATCTGGCCGCGCTCCAGGCAGAAAGTCACGTCGGACGAACACGCTGACAAACCTTGAGCATCCCAAGGTATTTGCACTACACCTTGGCCCTATGGATCAGCTTGACCGCCGCATCATCACAGCCCTGCAGCACAACGCCCGCGAATCTACGACCAAGATCGCGGCGAAACTGGGTGTGGCCCGGACCACCGTGCACGAACGCATCCAACGGATGGAAGAACGCGGCGTGATTGCCGGGTATTCGGTGGTTCTGAGCGCCCCTGAAGACGCCCCGCGCGTTCAGGTCGTTGTCTTGCTTGAGGTTCAGCAAAAAGAGACCAAACGTATTATCAAGCGGCTGGAAACTTATCCCGAGGTCAAACTTTGCCTGTCGATCAATGGGGAATTCGACCTGCTGCTGTCCGCCGAAGCCCCCAGAATCGAGGATCTGGACATACTGGTCGACGAATTGGCAAAGATCCCCGGGGTTTTGCGAACCAACACCAGTGTCGTGTTCGGCCGCCGGATCGACCGAAACTGAGTAGTCGATAACCCTCTGTAAACCCTGACACAGCTAGCTTGGCCCGGACTGATCAGAATCCCGGACCGGCAGAATGCCATATCGAACGATCTTAGGACTGACCCTGGTGACGCTGTTGGCTGCGCCGCAGGGTTTTGCCATGCCCAACACCCAAACGGCCCGCACCTGCGACCAAGCCGCCCAGCGCGCCGCCCGGTCCGAAGACGTGCCGCTGGATGTCATGCGCGCCATTGCCCGGGTTGAAACAGGCCGCACGGTTGACGGGGCACTGCAACCCTGGCCCTGGACGATCAATGTTGAAGGAAAGGGCATTTGGTTCACCTCAGAGTTCGAGGCAAAATCATATGTGTTCGAAATCTTCAAAGCAGGCAAACGCAGCTTTGATATCGGGTGTTTCCAGATCAACTACCGCTGGCACGGCAAGGCGTTCCGCTCGATCGACGCCATGTTCGATCCCGATGAAAACGCCACATATGCCGCGCGGTTTCTGAAAGAGCTGTATACCGAGCTGGGCTCGTGGAACGCTGCCGCCGGGGCCTATCACTCGCGCACACCCGTTTTGGCAAACACCTACGTGACGCGTTTTCAAACCGTTCTGGCTCAGTTGGATCAGCAAACTCCAAACGCATTTGCGACGCGCGATCCGTTTACCGGGGCTGCCGATCCATTAATTCCACCTCGGGCAGAGCCTGCCAACACTGGCGCGATGGGATCGCTGGTGCCGGTGGCTGGTGCCGCGACGGCCTTTATCCAGTTCAACTAGGAGCTCTGTGTGCCCGAGATCGACGCCCGTTCGCTTTTCTCTCCGACCGTGCTGCTGGCGCTGGCGTTGATGACTGTCATCGTGATGATGATCCTGCCGATGCCCGCATGGGTACTGGATGTTGGCTTGTCCGCTTCATTTGCATTGGCGATTCTGATCTTCACTCTGACGTTGTTCATCGAACGCCCGCTGGATTTTTCGTCCTTCCCAACCATCCTGCTTGCCTCGCTGATGCTGCGGCTGTCGCTGAACGTGTCCTCGACCAAGCTGATCATCGGTCAGGGCCATACCGGCCCCAGTGCTGCCGGAGACGTGATCGAGGGGTTTGCGAATTTTGTTATGGGTGGCAGCATCTTTCTGGGCCTCGTCGTTTTTGGTGTGCTGCTGATCGTGAACTTTATGGTCATCACCAAGGGCGCGGCCCGCATGGCCGAGGTCGGCGCGCGGTTTGCTCTGGACGGAATGCCTGGCAAACAGCTGGCCATCGACAGCGACATGTCCGCCGGGGCCATTGATCATCAGCAAGCGAAAGAGCGCCGCGAGCGAGAACAGCAGGAAACCACGTTCTTCGGCTCACTCGACGGGGCCTCGAAATTCGTCAAGGGGGATGCGGTTGCGGGGCTGTTGATCACGCTTCTGAACCTTGTGATGGGCCTGATTATGGGCGTAATCGTGCAGGGAATGCCCATCTCTGCCGCGTTTGAGACCTATGCCATTCTGACTGTCGGCGACGGGCTGGTTTCGCAAATTCCCGCCGTGATCATCTCGATCGCCTCAGCGCTATTGCTGGCGCGGGGTGGTACTCAGGGCGCAACCGACAGCGCTATTTTTTCGCAATTGGGTCGGCATCCGGCCGCATTGGGCACAGTGGCAATGCTGATGGTCTTGTTTGCGCTGGTGCCCGGTCTGCCCTTTCTGCCCTTCATCCTTGGCGCGGGCGTTCTGGGGTATGCAGCATATTCGGTGCACCGCAAGCAGAAGGCCGAAACAGACGCGGAACAGACACCTTCATCCGAGGATGACACCCCGGTTTCCCAAGCCATCGGGGACATTCTGGATCTGGACGACGTTCACCTGGAGTTCGCCCCTGATCTTGTCAGCATGGTTCTTAACCCCGGCACCGGGCTGGACGCACGAATTGCCAATATGCGCACATATGTCGCCTCAGGCTTTGGACTGATCCTGCCTGACATCCGCCTGACGGACCGGGCGGAACTGCCACTGGGAACCTATGTGATCAAGGTACAGGGGGTCGAGCAGGCACGCGGTGTTCTCAACCCCGATCTGGTATTGGCGTTGGTGCAGGACGGCCATGACATGCTGCCTGAAGGCAATGATGTGACCGAACCTGTTTATGGCGCCCCGGCCCGCTGGATACTGCCAAAGGATCAAGAAGCCGCGGCGCTAAGCGGCGCAACCATCGTTTCACCCCCCGAGATTTTGGCGACCCATCTGCTTGAGATCATCAAACAGAATTTCGCTCGGCTGCTGACTTTGAAATCCCTGCGCCGATTGTTGTCCGAGATGACACGGCTTAGCGATCCGGTTCGGGCCGAAGCGAACCGCAAGCTGCTAGACGAGCTGATCCCGGACAAAGTGCCGATCGACACGTTGCATTCTGTATTGCGCCTGCTGCTGGAGGAAAAAGTCTCGATCCGTAACATGGCCCTGATCCTTGAAACTGTGGCTGAGGCGCGCCTGACCACGACCCAACCCGAAGGGATTTGCGAACTGGTCCGGCAAAGATTGGGATTCCAGTTGGTTGCCGACATGAAGCGGGGAGACGGTTCCATTCCGCTGATCCAGCTTGCACCTGAATGGGAAGACACGTTTGCCTCGTACCAGATCGACGCGCCCAACGCCGGACTGGATGTCGCCCTGCCGCCGAACCTGTTCAACAAACTGGCAGATGGAGTCGTCGAAACCGTCTCGCAATCCGCCGATCACGGGGTGTTCCCGGCGGTCGTGACCTCGACCCGCCGACGTCGATTGCTGCGCACGATCATGCAGGCGCGAGGGGTGTCGAATCCGGTCCTGTCCTTTGAGGAAATCGGGCTCGAGGCCAGACCCGCATTGGTCGGAACGATATCCGCATGATCGCCGTGCCTCCAGCGTTGCTGCCGGAACTGGCAGATGGTCTGTGGCACCTCTTTGCCGTCTTCCTGCGCGTGTCGGCGCTGGTATCGCTATTACCCGCCTTCGGGGAACGCAGCATTCCGACCCGCGTCAAGCTGGGGATCGCCGCGGCATTTACACTGATCGTTACGCCCGCCGTTCCTGCGCCCGACCATGGCCAAGGGTTGTTGCCTTTGGTGCGGATGATTGGCACCGAAACACTTGTCGGATTGACAGTGGGCATTGGTTTGCGTTTGTTCGTGCTGGCCTTGCAAACTGCGGGGTCCATCGCGGCGCAATCGACATCGCTGTCGCAGATTCTGGGCGGGGCCGCTGTCGATCCTGTTCCTGCAATGGGATATCTGTTGACACTCACAGGTCTGACATTGGCAGTTTTGCTGGGCCTGCACATCCGCGTCGCGCAGTTCTTGATCCACAGTTACACGCTGTTTCCAATGGGCGTTGTTCCACTTGCACCGGACCTGTCGCAGTGGGGCGTTAAACAAATCGCGCTCAGTTTTAGTCTGGCGTTCAGCCTGGCCATGCCCTTTGTCATCGCGTCGCTGATCTATAACCTCGCGCTTGGGGTCATAAACCGGGCGATGCCTCAGTTGATGGTGGCCTTTGTCGGCGCCCCCGCGATCACCTTCGCGGGTTTGTTTCTGCTGTTTGCTGGCACTCCTTTGATCTTGTCGGTGTGGTCCGACGCCCTGTTCGCCTTCATTGTGAACCCGCTTGAGGTCACAAGATGAGCGGTCAGGACGACGACAGTGACAAGTCCTTTGAAGCGACACCGCAAAAGCTGCAGAAGGCGCGCGAAAAAGGGGAAATCGCCAAGTCCAACGATCTGAATGTCGTGGCGGCCTATGTCGGTTTTCTGATTGCCATGCTTGCAGCAGGGCAATTCGCTGTGGACCGAATGGGCACATTGTTCGTCGTGTTGATTGATCAGGCAGATGATTTTGGCCAACTGCTGACAACAGGTTCGGCTTCCAGTCCCGTGGGGGGGATGCTGCAGACGGCTGCTTGGTCTGTTTCGATCCTGTTTGGCCTGCCTGCTGCCGCCGTCCTGCTCAGCCTGATTTCGCAACGTGCACTTGTTTTTGCGCCCACCAAGCTGAAACCCAAGCTGTCGCGCATTTCGATACCGTCCAATGCGAAGAACAAATTTGGACGCAGCGGCTTGTTCGAATTTGCCAAGAGCTTTGCAAAACTGGTGATCTATTGCACATGCCTGGCGCTTTTCCTGCGGGCCAACCTCAGCGAGATTCTGTCCGCAAGCGCGACCCAAACCCAGTCTTCAGTGATGTTTATGATGAATCTGCTATTTCGGTTCTTGTTCATCGTCATTGCGGTGGCTCTCGCCATCGGGGTGATCGATTTTATCTGGCAATACGCCGAACATATGCGCAAGAACCGGATGTCGCGCAAGGAAATCCAGGATGAGACCAAAGATGCCGAAGGCGACCCGCATGTAAAACAACAGCGCCGCCAGCGCGCCCAGGACATCGCAACCAATCAGATGATGGCCGAAGTGCCAAAAGCCGATGTTGTGATCGTCAACCCAACCCATTTTGCCGTCGCGCTGAAATGGTCCCGGACCGCCGGATCGGCACCGGTCTGCGTGGCAAAAGGCGTGGATTCCGTCGCAGCCGCCATTCGCGAGGCCGCCGGGCATGCCGGCGTCCCAATCCACCCGGATCCGCCGACGGCGCGTGCTCTGCATGCCACGGTCAAGATCGGGCAGCAGATCTCGGAAGAACATTACCGCCCCGTCGCCGCTGCGATCCGGTTTGCCGAGGCGATGCGCAAACGGATGAAGGGGCAAATCTGATGAAACGCACACAGCTGCAGGATCTGTCCAAAGTGACCGAAGCCTCGTTTCAGCGAGAATACCAATCCCTGCGCCCGGTGCTCGAGGCCGAGGCACGGGTACAACAACAATTGGCCCGACTTGACGCGCAAGTCCAACAAACCCGGCAAGAGACAGCGTTTGCAGAAGGTTACCGTGTTACCGGAACGGATGTTCTCTGGAACGGGTGGGAATCGGCGACACGCAGGCAGCTCAACATGCAGCTTGCGCGGTTACGAGCACAAAAGCTGACAGCCCTTGCAAACCTGCGCGTTTCGTTCGGGCGCAAGCAGGCGGTTTCCAATTTATCCAAGAAACACCGATAAGGACTTGCCCATGATCTAACCAGGGCCCGCCGACCCGTCACGTATCCTGACGGTTCACACTCATGATCAAGACCTTTGAAACATCGTCGCCCAAATCTTTGCGCGCCTCGTCCAACAGCGCCTCGCGTAAGACCCCCAGGTTATCCGAGCGGGTGAAGTTCCCGTCAAAACCACCGGTATTGGCATGGTCGAACAGCACCTGTAAAAAGCGGTCACGCAGCTTGGGTTCCGAGGCGTAGAACGGCTCGGCCATTCCAGGTGTGACCTCAAGGCTTAGCGACATGGTGACAAGTGCCGCAATCCGATCCGATTCCACGATCGGAACAACGAATTGCTTGGTCAGCTTCAGATATTCATAAGAACCCGAACCTTCTTCTTTGTCCGCTTTGCCAGACTTTTTTGTCGTGGCATTCGGGTCTTTCTTCTTAGTCTTGTCTTGTTTTGACTCGGCGTTCATATCTTTGGCAACTTCTGCCTTTTTGTCCGAAGGGGCCAGAAACACGCCTGCCGCGATGCCGCCACCCAAGCCCGCGACAAGAAGGACGACCGGGATCAGTTTTTTCATCACTCTCTCCCCTCAGAATGGTAGAATTGAATCCAGAATTTGCTGCCCGTAACGGGGCTGCTGAACGTCAGTGATCTGACCACGGCCGCCGTAAGACACACGCGCAGACGCGATTTTGTCATAGGTAATCTCATTCTGGCGCGAGATATCCTGAGGGCGCACGTAGCCCGCGACCAAAAGTTCACGCAGCTCAAAGTTGACGCGCAGTTCCTGCGAGCCTGAGATCGAAAGCACCCCGTTTGGCAAAACATCAATCACGGTTGCGGCCACCCGCAGGGTCAGCTTTTCCTTTCGCTTCACTGATCCTTTGCCTTTGCTGGTCGACGAGGAATCGATCGAAACAGCTTCATCCAGGGATGCGCCGTTTGGCAGGTGCTCGGCTGCGCGTTGCGGCAAGCCAAACAGCCCCGGTACCTCAAGACTTTCCGAGCCGCTACGGGATCGGTTCGTGTCATTCGATATCTCGGCCTTTTCGTCCAGCTCGATAACGACCGTCATGATGTCCCCTTTCTTGATCGCGCGCTGATCTCCCAGCAGGGACTGCTGGCCACCGCTCCAAAGCGAGGATTTGTCGACGTTGCGCGCCGGTTGGGTATGCAAGGGCAAGCCCGGCCAAAGCATCGCCACATGTTCCGGCGACTCATCATTGGGCGTAAAGCTTGGCGGTTTGCCAAGGTGATCCACACGGCCACAGGCCGACACGGTGAGAACGGCAACCAACAGAGTTTTGGAAAGTGCTGACATCATTTTACCTCGATCTGGCCGTTCGACCGGATACGTCCGGTGACGGTTGTGCGTGACGACAGGTTCATGACCCGGATTCGATCCCCGACCGCGCCACGGCCCAATGCGCGACCCTCGGCGGTGATGGACAGGGGGCGGCGGTCAAAAACAAGAACGACAAGATCGTTTCGATCCACAATTGCCGGCGGACCGAAATCGCCCTCGCGAATCGGACGCCCGGGGTACAGTGCGACGCGCGCCTCTTGCCCGACCAGAAAGTCCACATTGCTCACCGCGTTTGGAACCATCTGATCCTTGGTTTCCAGATCAGTGGCTGAAATGATTTCCTTGGCCCGGATGGTGCGTTTCGACACCACGATTTCAGCCATTGCCGGGATCGGAGCCGCCAAGGCCAGAACAAAGCTCAGAACCCGCATCACCGCACCTGCGTCGTGGCGCTCATCATCTGATCAACGGCGGATATGACCTTGGCATTCATTTCATATCCCCGCTGAGCCTCGATCAGCTCAGTAACCTCGCGCACCGCATCGACCGAACTGTCCTCAAGATATCCCTGCCGCAGCGTGCCCATCCCACCCTCTCCGGGTGCGCCACCCACGGGCGCGCCCGAGGCTTCGGTTTCCTTGAACAGGTTGCTGCCAATCGCCTCGAGCCCCTTGGCGTTGGAAAAACTGGCGAGGGTGAACTCTCCCAGCAGTTGCCCCTCTGGCGCGTCGTCGAAATAGGCATAAACCTCGCCCGCTGGGTTAATCGAGATCGACCGCGCATCGTCAGGAATGGTAATTTCGGGTGCTACGGCAAACCCGTCCGAGGTTACGATCAACCCCTCAGCGGATCGATTCAGGCTGCCATCGCGGGTATAGCCGGACTGTCCGTTGGGCAGCGTCACCTCCAGATAACCACGCCCTTCGATTGCAACATCCAGATCGCTTCCGGTGGCTGACAGGGCGCCCTGCGACAGCTGCGTGGTCACCGCCGCCGGGCGCACCCCAAGGCCCAACTGGATACCCGTTGGCAGAACCGTGCCGTCATTGGCATTGACCGCACCCGCCCGCGCCATCTGCTGATAGTGCAGATCGGCGAACTCAGCCCGCCGCGCGTTGTACCCCGTGGTGTTCATGTTCGCGAGGTTGTTCGAGATCGTCTCGACCCGCATTTGCTGCGCCGTCATTCCTGTTGCCGCAATTTTCAAAGCTCGCATGTCAAATTCTCCTTGTTCAAATCAGCGCATCAGCGCCTTGAGAGCGCCGCGCACCCGTTCGTCTTCGGCTTCCAGAAAGCTCTGACCCAATTCATAGGCGCGCTGAATTTCGACCATGCGCGAGACCTGCGCGATGGCATTCACATTCGATCCTTCGAGAAAACGGTGAACGACCACGGGTTCTTCGACTGGTTCAATGTCGCCCTCGGCCCGGAACTGCGTGCTGCCTTCACGCATCAACGTTTTGGAATTGGCAACGCGGTAAACCCCGATCTGGCCCAGCAATTGCCCGTCGACACTCAGCGTGCCGTCGCTGCCGACATCAATGGATGCCGCGTCCGGCGGGATAAAAACGGGCGCGCCATTGCTGTCCAGCACGCGGTGCCCATCCATGGTCACCAGATCCCCGTCCGCACTGGACGAGAAAGCACCAGCCCGGGTCAGCCGATTGCCCGCCGGGGTTTCGACCATAAAGAACCCGTCCCCTTCGATGGCAAAGTCGAACTGCCCTCCGGTTTCGGTCAGCACGCCTTGCTGCAGCGAGGTATTGCGCACTTCGGCACGGCTCATGGACAGGGACGGGTTTCCGGGCATATCGCGTACGAATTCCGAGAACACCAAACCTTGCGCGCGGTAGCCGGTGGTGTTGGCATTGGCGATGTTGTTCGCGACCAGCCGCATTTCGTTCATCAGACCCGATTGCCGGGACAGGGTGACATAGGCGGTATCCATCAGCGACCTCCTGCGATTAAAGGGATGAGTGTTCCTGCGAAGAACGTGACTAGCGTCTGGGTCATGAATCCCATGGAAATCCAGAACACGATGACGATGGCGATCAGCTTGGGCACAAAGGTCAACGTCATCTCCTGCACCGAGGTCAGCGCCTGAAACAGACCAACGATCAGGCCCGAAACCAGCGCGACCGCCAGGATCGGAACCGAGGTGATGACCGCGACCCAAAGCGCCTGACGTACGATGTCATAGAACAGACCTTCGCCGAGCAT
This sequence comes from Ruegeria sp. CDSA033, assembly GCF_059612305.1. Taxonomy (NCBI): domain Bacteria; kingdom Pseudomonadati; phylum Pseudomonadota; class Alphaproteobacteria; order Rhodobacterales; family Roseobacteraceae; genus Ruegeria; species Ruegeria sp. CDSA033. The sequence continues at coordinate 51,754 of NZ_JBXWQI010000013.1, forward strand.
TGCGTCAGACCGGCATCCGCAGGATTTCCTGATAGGCCTCGACCACCTTGTTGCGCACGATCACAGCCGTTTCCACGGCCAGTTCGGTCTGCGCCAGCGCCTGCACCAAAGCATGCGGATCCGCCTGCCCGGTCATCGCGGCCTGCGACATCTGCTCGGACTGTTTCAGCGTCGCGGCAAAGTCCTGAAACCCTGCCCGCAGCCCCTGGGCCATTCCGGCATGGTCTGGATCAGCTTGCGTCGCCGGGCGCGCGCCTGCATAATTCTGGGCCGCATTGATTGCTCGGATATCCATTCTGGTGTCCTTTATTTTCTAAGAAGGTCCATCAGGCTCGACGACATCTGACGTGTCTGATCGAACATCTTGAGGTTGGCTTCGTAACTGCGCTGCGCCTCGCGGGCGTCGGCGATCTCGATCATCAAATCGACGTTCGAGCCGCGAAAATGGCCTGTGTCATCGGCCATCGGATGGCTTGGGTCATAGACGCGCGACAGCGCGCGGCGGTCCAGCTTGACCCGCCCTGCCTGCACCATTTCGTTGCCGTCTTTGTTCACAGCCTCAAACGGGACTGTCTTGCGCCGATAACCCGGTGTGTCCGCGTTCGAGATGTTTTCGGACACATGGCGCAAACGCGCGGCCTGCGCGCGCAAGGCGCTGGCAGAGGCGGTCAGAGAATGGGAAAAGTCACTCATCCTACGACCCCCTTATGCCCGGCCGACGCTGCTGCGCAGAATGTTCATTGAAGATTTGTAGATCGCCAGGGCGCGGTCATGCTGACGCTTGACTTCAACGCCTTTTAACATCTCTTCCTCGACGGAAACGCCATTGCCGTTTGGGTCACCCGAAGGGGTGGCTTCAATCTCAGCCCAGGGCTTTGGGCCACCAACACCATTCAGATGTCCCGCCCGCGTGGCAGTCATGGCGACCTCACGACCCGAGCTTTCGAATGCTTTTTGAAAGGCCTCGATATCGCGGGGCTGGTAGCCTGGCGTATCCGCGTTGGCCATGTTTCGTGCAATGACGGATTGCCGTTGCCCGGCATGGGTTGCCATTGCGTACGCGGTTTTAAAGACGTTCAGGTCATAGAACATCAGGGCTTCTCCCTCGATCAATTTCAATCAAGGCTTAACCCCGATTCCTTTAAAAACCGTTTTCAGAAACCGTTGGAGAATCTACGATGTCCCATCTCGACCCGATGCTTTTGAAATGTGAAATCGACCGCCTGACTGCCACACGCCATATGGGCCATGTGGCCAGCGTCGCGCGCGGGGTTATAGAAGTTGAAGGCCTCGCAGCGCATGCGCGGATCGGGGATCATGTGACCTTACGCCGACGCAATGGCCCGGAACTGGCAGGCGAAATATTGCATGTCGAATCGGATCTGATTCACATGCTGCCCGCCACGGCACCGGATGGGGTCTGCCTTGGTGACAGAGTGATTCTGAACCAAACACCAGCCTTTGCGCCGGGAATGCACTGGTTGGGACGGGTGGTCGACCCGTTTGGCAATCCATTGGACGGAAAACCGCTGCTGTCTGGAATTCAGGAGCAGGACATAATGCAAGCCCCTCCACCTGCGGTCGATCGCAAACCTTTGGGTCAACGAATGGAGACTGGTCTTGCGATGCTGAACACTATGCTGCCCATCGTTCAGGGTCAGCGCATTGGACTGTTCGCCGGCTCTGGCGTGGGAAAGTCCACGCTGCTTGCAACGCTGGCGCGGTCGATGCAGGCGGATGTGGTTGTCGTCGCGCTTGTCGGTGAGCGTGGGCGCGAAGTGAACGAGTTTGTCGAACACGCGTTGGGTACCGAGGGGATGAAGCGGTCGATCGTGGTGGCCGCAACGTCTGATCAATCCGCCCTTGCGCGCCGCCGTTGTGCCTGGTCTGCGATGTCGGTGGCGGAATACTTGCGCGATCAGGGCCTGAACGTCCTGTTTCTGGCCGATTCTGTCACCCGTTTTGCCGAAGCGCATCGCGAAATTGCTGTTGCTACAGGTGAACAACCGTCGCTTCGCGGGTTTCCACCTTCAGTGACCCCATTGATTGCGGGCCTTTGCGAGCGCGCGGGTCCGGGCACTGGCGAACAGGGCGACATCACGGCCGTGTTCAGTGTTTTGGTCGCAGGATCGGACATGGATGAGCCAATCGCCGATATCCTGCGCGGTGTTCTGGACGGCCATATCGTCCTGAGCCGCGAGATTGCCGAACGTGGGCGGTTTCCGGCGATCGACCTCAGCCGCTCTGTCTCGCGCAGCTTGCCCGGTGCGGCCACAGAGGAAGAAAACCAGTTGATCTCGCAAGCCCGCCGACTGGTTGGCAGCTATGAACAGTCCGAGGTGATGATCAAAGCCGGGATCTATTCCGAGGGTTCCGATCCGCTGTTGGATCAGGCCGTGCGCGTGCATGATGAGCTGGACGCCTTTTTCGCCAAGCCCGAAACGGATGGAATCAAAAACAGCTTTGATCGCCTGCAACTGATCCTGCGCCGCGCCGGAGCCGCCTTGGTGTAGCAGCGATATCGCGACAGTTTTAAACGTTAAGCCCGCCTTAAGACCTGCACTGCTACCCCGGTAGCGGGTGATAAAAAGGTGGTGGAGATGGGTGCGCAATCCAATGCGGCGCCAATCATCATCAAGAAGAAACGTGTGTCCGGTGGCGAAGGTCACCACGGTGGCGCGTGGAAAGTCGCGTATGCCGACTTTGTCACGGCCATGATGGCGTTCTTCATGTTGATGTGGCTATTGAATGCAACGACGGAAAAACAACGCAAAGGGCTGGCGGATTATTTCTCGCCAACGATTCCCGTAAATCCGGTGTCAGGCGGTGGTGACGGCGCCTTTGGCGGCAATAACATGTTCTCGGAAAAATCCATGGTGATGGATGGCTCGGGTGCCAGCCAGAAAAGCCCGACGGTCGCCCGGCAGGCCCGCGGATCGGTTGGCGTGAACGCAGACGGCGGCAAAGAAAACCTCGAAGATTTTTCCTCTCTCGAGGCCAAGCTTTTGGGGCGCACGGGTGAAAGTCTGGTATCGGACAAGATCCTGAAACATATCGTCACGCGGGTCACCGACGAAGGCCTGGTTGTCGAGCTGTTCGATACCGAGGATCAGCCGCTGTTCGAATCGGGTACCGACAAGCCAACGGCCATGATGCGCGCGCTCGCGTTGCTGGTGGCGCGATCTTCGGACCTGGTGCAGAACTCCATTGCTGTCGAGGGACATGTGCGTGCCTCGCCGGTCGTTCTGGCGCAAAACCCGTCCTGGGACCTGTCAACGACCCGCGCTCAAACCGTGCGCCAGATGTTGCAGGGCAAGGGTTTGGCCGCCAAAAGACTGGATCGGGTCACGGGCCACGCTGACCGCGAACTGACAGCCAAAAACCCGATGGCAGTTCGCAACAACAGGATCGAGATCATTTTTCTGCGCACGCCTTAGAATTCAAAAGGGTAGAACGCATTTTACTTGTTAGCGTGCTGTTAAGGGCCAGTACGTTAGCTGTTGCATCACGTTTTGACGCAACAGAAGGGCGTGCCAATGACAATTTCCTCTTCGCTGAATGCCGGTGTGGCCGCTTTGAAGGCCAACGCGAACCGACTGGCGACCATCTCTGACAATATCGCCAATTCGTCCACCTTTGGCTACAAACGGGTCGAGACCGACTTTCACTCGATGGTCACGTCAGGTCAGGGCGGGAGCTATTCGGCAGGCGGTGTCAGAACCACAAGTCAGCGCATGATCGACCAGCGTGGATCGCTGGTCACAACGAACAATTCAACCGACCTGGCGGTGCGCGGCCGTGGCCTGTTACCCGTGCGGCCCAGCTCTCAGGTTGCATCCAACTCGAACGAAATGTTGCTAACCACAACCGGTTCGTTCCGTACCAATGAACAGGGTCATCTGGTCACGCAATCCGGACTTGTTTTGCTGGGTTGGCCCGCCGATCCGGACGGATCGATCCACAATGTGCCAAGGGATACGCCAGCTGCGCTGGAACCCGTCAAACTCAGCGTCAATCGATTGACCGGCTCGCCGACCACAAGCATGAACCTGCGCATGAACCTTCCGGCCACGGCGACAGATGCGGGCGCGCCGGGTGATGCACAGCCTTTGTCGGTCGAGTATTTTGATAATCTCGGCAAATCAGAGTCCGTAAACATTGAACTGGTCCCGACCGTGCCTGGAACAGGTTCCAGCAATGAATGGACCATGACGTTGCGCGATACCGCGTCGGGCGGTGCTGTGATCGGAGAGTACCGCCTGACCTTTACCGACAGCCGAACCGCAGGCGGCACGCTGGCCAGCGTGACTACCATTTCAGGTGGTGCTTACGATCCGGCAAATGGCAGTTTTGTGGTAAACGTTGATGGCGGGCCGATGGAGATTAATATCGGTCAGATTGGCGACAAAGATGGGATTACCCAGCTGTCGGATACATTTGCCCCCGTATCGATCACGCGCGACGGTGCCCCCGTTGCAACGATGACTGGCGTGAAGGTGGATGAAAACGGATATGTCTACGCGCAATACGACAGCGGTGTCAGCCGGCGCGTGTACCAGATACCGCTTGTCGATGTTCCCAATCCAAATGGGTTAACGGCGCTGGACAGCCAGACTTACGCCCCGTCCCGCGATAGTGGAACGTTCTTCCTGTGGAACGCGGGCGATGGGCCGACCGGCGATCTGGTATCCTTTGCACGCGAGGAATCCACGACCGATGTCGCAACTGAACTGACCTCGATGATCCAAACGCAGCGGGCGTTTTCCTCCAGCGCCAAGGTGATCCAGACAGTCGACGAGATGCTGCAGGAAACCACAAACATCAAACGTTGATCCGGGGCTTTGAGCTAGGGAAAGGACCTGTCCGATGAACATGACGACAGCATTGAACAACGCGTTGGGCGGTCTGACCGCCGCAAGCCGCGGGGCCGCAGTTGTCTCGGGCAATATCGCCAACGCCCTGACACCGGGCTATGCGCGTCGCTCGCTGGAATTGGCAACAAGTCCGATATCAGGCAACGGCGTGCGCACCGTCGGCGTGACGCGCCATCAGGACCCGGCCCTGATCGCCAACCGGCGCGATTCCGACGCAAATCTTGCTGGTACAAGCGCAATCTCAGAGTTCTACACCCGTTTTGAAAAGGCCGTGGGTTCGGTTGATGACCCCAAATCCATTGCCTCTCGGTTGACCGAATTTGAGAACGACATGACAACGGCCGCCAGCTTGCCCGATTCCAAAGTGCGGCTGGATCAAGCGGCCCGCGCTGCCCGGGATTTGGCGGACAGCCTTAACGCGGCATCCGAAGGTTTGCGTCAGGCGCGGTCGGACGCAGACAGGGCCATCGGCAAGCAGGTCAACCGCCTGAACCAGTCCTTGCAGGACATCGAAAACCTGAACAACAAGATCCCCAACATCAATAATTCTGGAGTCGATATCAATGCCTTGCTGGATCAGCGCCAAGTATTGATTGATCAAGTGAACGAGCTGATGCCGGTCAATGTCGTAGCGCGGGATAACGACCGTGTGTCGCTATATTCAAACGGCGGCCTGATCCTTTTAGAGGGGCAGGCAGCAGAATTCAGTTTTACGACTACCGGCGAAACCAAGCCGCACATGACAATTGCCAACAGCCTCTTGTCCGGTCTTGAAATGAACGGGCAGCCTGTGCGCACCGGCGGCAATAGTGCGCAACTTAGGGGCGGCGCGCTGGCGGCTCAGTTCGAGATACGCGATGAACTGGCGGTTGAGGCTCAAGTACACTTGGACACCGCCGCCCAAGACCTGATCGAACGGTTCGAGACCGCCGGTCTTGATCCGACCGTCGCGGCAACTGATCCCGGCGTGTTCACCGATGATGGCAATCGCTACGACGCAACTGCGGCAATCGGATTGGCTTCGCGCATACGCTTGAACGTGACGGTGGACCCCGATGCTGGTGGTGACAGCTGGAAATTGCGGACGGGCCTCGGCGCCGCCACTCCAGGGGATCCGGGCGATGCAACGCAGCTGAGGGCCTTTAGCGCGGTCCTGAACGATGCTCGTCCCGTTGTCGGGGCGGTATATGGCACCGGCAATATGCGAGCTGCGGAAATTGCCGAGGCACTGCTGTCTAAGGCCGGGGCAAACGCCCATGCCGCCGAGGGGCACATGACATTCGCCAAGCACTCACAACTAGAAATGGCCAAGATCGAAGCCGAACGCGGCGTGGATACTGACACCGAACTGCAAAATCTGATGCAGATCGAAAAGACATATGCCGCGAATGCGCGGCTCATCTCGACCGTGGATGAGATGATGGACACTCTGCTGAGGTTATGACGATGAATTTGACATCCATAGGTGATCTGGCGCGCGGATTGACGCTGAGAACCCGGTCGACCGAGATCAAAAATCAGATCGAAACACTGTCCTACGAATTGTCATCCGGACGGGTTCAGGACTTGTCTGGCCATTTGGACGGTGATTACTCTCATCTACTGGATCTGGATCGCAGCCTTTCCAGACTGGATGCGTTCAAAGTATCGACCGCCGAAGCCGGGTTGTTCACGGATGCGATGCAGCTGAGCCTGAACACAGTTGCCGGCGCTGTTGAGGGGATTACCGCCTCACTTCTGTCCTTTGGCACCTCAAATCAGGCAGTAACCCATGAAAACGCATCGGCTCAGGCCAAAAACGAACTGGACGCGATCGTATCCGCTTTGAATACGCGTGCCGGGGGGCGCAGCCTTTACTCGGGCACTGCAACGGATGTTTCTCCGCTTCCATCCGCAGACACGCTGATCACCGCGCTAGAGGCCGAGTTGACAGGCGCAGCCACCGTCGCGGACATCCGGCAGAGGGCAGAGGATTGGTTCAACGATCCTACCGGGTTCAATGCGGTAATTTATCAGGGATCCGGCACAAAACTGGCCCCCATGCAGATATCCGAGAATGAAAGCGTTTCAATTCCTGTGACAGCGACCGACCCAGCAATCAAAGCCGCACTTCGCGACATCGCAGTCGCAGCCGTGGTCGCGGACAGCGGCCTGAATGTCCCGATGCAACAAAGAACGGCCTTGTTCAAACAATTGGGCGTCGATCTGGTCAACGCCAAGGATCAGTTGGTGGGGCTGCGCGCCGATGTCGGCGCGACCGAGGCCCGAATCGAACAGGCGCAAACGCGAAATAATGCGGCGCGGACTAGCCTGCAAAGCAGCCGAAGCACACTGATCGCCGCGGATCCTTATGAAACCGCCACTCAGTTGCAAACCGTACAGTTCCAGCTGGAAAGCCTGTATTCGCTCACCGTTCGCAACGCGAACCTGTCGCTGGTGAATTTCCTGAGATGAGAGTTCTTGTTTTTCTTCTGATGTTGCTTCCTGGCCTGACCTCTGCCGGCGCTATCCGACTGAAAGATCTGGTGGATTTCGACGGGGTTCGCGGAAACGATCTAGTCGGCTATGGTCTGGTTGTGGGGCTGAATGGAACCGGTGACGGGCTCAGGAATTCGCCCTTTACCGAAGAGATCATGTCCAACATTCTCGAAAGGTTGGGCGTCAACGTCAACGGCGAGGATTTCCGCCCCAAAAACGTGGCCGCCGTTCTGGTGACATCAAGCCTACCGCCCTTTTCGCGCGTTGGAGGTCAGATCGACGTAACGGTCTCTGCCATCGGGGATTCCAAAAGTCTGCTGGGCGGTACGCTGATCATGACGCCATTGAACGCTGCTGACGGGCAGATTTACGCCGTTGCGCAAGGTACCGTTTTGGCAGGCGGCGTGTCGGCTGAGGGAGAGGCCGCCTCTGTTGTGCAGGGCGTTCCTACATCCGGCGTGATCCCGTCCGGGGCAAGGGTGGAGAGAGAGATAGACTTTGAACTTTCGGCGCTTACCCAGATGCGCCTTGCTTTACGAGAACCCGATTTTACAACGGCAGGCAGGATCGAGCTTGCCATCAATACCGAGTTCAACAGCGCAGTGGCCATCATGCGCGATTCCGGGACGGTTGAGCTGAACATCGCGGCAACGCAGGCAATTTCGACCGCCCACGCGCTTGGGCGGATCGAGAACATTCTGGTTGAACCCGAAACCAAGGCCCGCGTCGTCGTTGATCAGCGTTCGGGCACGATTGTGATGGGGCAGGAAGTACGGATATCCCGCGTGGCGGTCTCGCAGGGCAATCTTACGCTCACGGTCGAAGAGGCGCCGATTGCGGTTCAACCCAACCCCTTCGCGCGTGGCGAAACTGTTGTGGTGCCCAGAACAATCGCGGGAATAGAAGAAGAGGAAGGCACCGGGTTGGCTGAAATACCCGAAGCGGCAACCTTGTCCGAAGTCGTGGCGGGTCTGAACGCGCTTGGAGTGTCGCCCCGCGACATGATCGACATTCTGAAAACGATCAAAGCCGCCGGAGCGTTGCACGCCGAATTTATCGTACGCTGAGGAACTCAGATCAGCAGGTCACTGCCAAGACTGGCGGAGGGGCCAAACGGCCGCTCAAAAACTTATTTGGATTTCCAACTGTTCAGCCATTTTCGGAACCTGCCGCCCTGCTCTTCTATGGCGTCGCCGGCGGCATATAGGCCATCTTCCATATTCTCGATCACGGGATCGACCCGCGCCTCGCGAAACCGACGCCAGCGAACCCAAAGGGCCCAAACAATCGCGAAGAAAACGGTCAGGAAAATGATATTGAACCAGGGAATGATCCGAACGTCAGGGCTGTCGACTGCCCAGATCTTTACTGCATTCGGGAAAATCGAAAGGAACTCACTGCGCCAGCCATAATGGCGCACGACAACCCAACGGGGCGCCTCGGTCGTCGATTTCTGGTCCGCCGCTTCGGCTTGCAGGTTCGAGGAATTCAGCTTGAAATAGGGCGGCCAGCCCCAGCCCGTGTCTTCGTTCCGATACACCATGACCTTGCCATTGGTCTTGCGGGTCTGAATGAAAAACACATCGCGGTTTGGCGTTGTCGCATCACTGCCGACGTCATGAACCGACCAGAAGATGCTGTTCTCACCGGGGTCGATCCGTTTTTCATAGGTATCCGAAATCCGAACCACATCGTGCTGCGGAAGGGTGTAATTCAACACCGCCGCAATCGTGCCCCAGAACAGGATGATGATAGCCCATTTGACGTAACGCATCAGCGAAACCCTCACATGAAATTCGTAACATAAATCAGGATTGCGATCAGGCCCAGCGGCACCACGTAAATCCCAAGGATCAGTTTGCGTCGAAACGATCCGTCGTATTTTTTTAGCCCGCGCTGGACAAAGGCATCGCGGTCGCCAGTCAGACCCTTTTTCTCCCAATGGGCGATCAGCTTACTGCGCCGTACCCAGCGGGAATAGATTGATACGCCCACATAAATGACCGTCAGAACGACCAGCAACGGGATCAAAAAGCGCAGTGCGACGAACATTTAACTTCTCCCTACTGCGCCCCAGGGGCCGACGCGTGCGATGATGTCTTCGCTGATCCGGTCGTTACCGCTCATATCCGGTTCGTGGCCGAATAGTGCGGCCCGGGCGCCAGCCTTATCCACCTGATACTCGCGCGCAAGGAAGTCGGCAACATAGGCTTTTTTGGCCTCGGGCCAAGTCGCATAGGTGCGGTAGAACAGTTCCTTATGGCAAATGAACACCTGACGTGGGTCCAACGGGGCCAGTTCCGCCAGCAGCATGTTCACCAAGTCGCGGTTCGGTGTGTTGGTCGCCCGCAGCGTATAGAAATAGGCCGGGTGATCCGAGGTGATGCGCGGCCACGGCCCGCCATCCTTCGCCCAGCGCAGCAGTCGCGCCAGACCGTGATAGGCGTCGGGCAGACGATCCGAATGGTTTCGCGCCAGCCGTCGCATGTCACCACGATCCAACCCTGTCAGGTCAACGCCTGCATCGGCTGCGGCGTCTACGGTCAGAAAATCCATCTTTTGCTGCAAGATTGCGGCGGAATTGACACCGCGCGCCTCGATGATCGTTTCGACCAAGCCGTTAAGCCCGAGGAACTTGGCGATCTGGTTCCGCTGAGATGGGTCAAAAACGTATTTGATCGGCAAATCGTCGGTCTTTTCGCCCATACAGATCGCCGCCGGATGATCCAGATCGGGGAACAGGTAAAGCCCGCCGAAGTGCGCCGTCCAGAAGTTGCGTTGCTCGAATGTGGTGTGGCGCAGGCGGACGGGGTTGCGGGTCACGTCGCCTGTTTCCTTGGCGGTCTCGATCATCTTGGCAATCAGCACATCGTCGAACCAGGCGTCCTCTTCGGTTTTGAACTGTTCGACCATGCCCGCCAGTTGTTGCGCTTTGCGCAGAGTGCCCCCTGCGGTGTCGGCCTCGACCTCGATCTTGCGCAGGTTCAGTAGGTCGCTTGGGGTGGTGAGTTTGATGACCGAGTTCACCAGTTCTCCAGCCACCGCATCGGTGGCGGTCAGGGCAAACAGCTGCGCCTCGTTCATCTCGATGAATTCGCGCAGGATATCGCGCGAGGTCGAGAATTTGACGTTCAGCAGAGGCGCGCGTTTCTGTTCGGTCGTCAGCAGTATGAACTGCCGGTTGACTCCGTTGGGGTTGAGGTAGAGTTCGTCCTCCAGCTCAATCCCCACCTCCGGCGAATAGCCCGAGATATCGACATGGAAATCCGTCAGCGCCGTGGTCTTGCCCGTCAGATGCTGCAACGCACGGTTATACCGCTCGACCAGAGCCGGGCTGGATATATGGACGAGGTTGCCAAACATCAGGCCTTTTTTGATGAGGCGGATCATTTATCCTCCTTCTTCCTATACGGCCATCTTTTCGCCCTGCTGAAAGGATCATCCCAACCCAAAGAAAGCGCCTCGTTTCTTAGAAACTCGCTTGCATCCCAACACGAGTTGCTAAAGTGCTCGGCGTCGCTCGCACTGCATCCACCTTTGCCATGTGCAATGTCGTTTCTCAGCTTTATCGCTTTATCTATTTCTTTCCATAGTTCATGTTTCTTGTTGTCTTTGAACCAGTCACTTAGGCTCTGGCCATTCGGGCAGAAGAATTTCCACTTTTTTCTAAGCTCGTGAAAACCACCAAAACCGACCACGTCCTCAAAAAGAGTACGATCCATATCGGTTTGCATCGCTGCGGAACGCAATAAGCGATAACACACCGTTTCAAGAGAAATCGCACTATAAACAAAGCTCTCCCGAACAAACCCTAAGTCGCGTAGTTCGTCTGCACGATTTTTTGCCGCCTCGAATCCGGGACCTATTGCGTACATTAATCAACTCTCCGTCTTTGAAAATCTTACTACTCTGATCTATTGCTTACATACCGCCGCTTGGCCTCTTCCATCCGGCCCATCTCACGCACCGCGTTCTCAATGGCGACCTCGTCGCTCTTGTCGGCATAGCGGAACTCGCTGTCGGCGTAGCGGTTGATCTCTTGCATCACCATTTCCACTGTGATCGGCTGGCGCAGGTCTTCGATCATGGCCCTCTTAGAGTCGTAGTCGCGGAACAGGAACAGGTCGGGGTTTTCCATCCATTCGTCGGGCAGTTCGAAATCCATCGCGCGGACCTTGACGGCGTCGGTAATGTTCTTGATCGCGCGGCCGGTAAAGCGCTCATCCGCCTGCTGGATTGCCTTGAGATAGGTGCCCATCTTGGCAATCGTATCCATCTGGCCGATATCGCCGGAGACCCGGTCATAGACCTGCAGAAGAGCCTCTTCGTGCGGGCGGGAATGACTTTCGAAACTGGCAGCGACAGCCTTTTTGATTTCCTGCGCGGCATAGGCCTCGTGTTCGCCCAGCGGGATGTCGTGGTTGCGGCCCATCAGCAGGTGCAGGATGTCGATGTAATCCTCGCGCGTCTGCGGCCCGTCGACCAGGAACCGAGCGCCCGCCCGCTGGCGCAATGCGTCGTCCACATTCTCGGGGTAGTTCGAGAACATGCCAAAGGTGCAGTTGCCGCGCACGACGGTGTTGGCACCTGCAAAGCTCTCCATCAGCACGGCGGTGATTTCCAGTTGTCCGGCCGAGGACTGCCGGTCGCCGCGTTTGCCTGCCAATTGGTCGATGTCGTCGATGGTGCCGAAGCCGATGACCGAGGGGTCGATGATCGTGTTGATGAAGGCCTTGGCGTTCTGGCCAGACTTGCCCTGATAGCTGTCGATATTGTCGGTGCTCAGGTTCTGATAGCGGAACGGATAGCCCGCGTTCTGGCAATAGTCGTTGATCAGCCCGGCCATCATCTGGATCAGGGTGGTCTTGCCGGTGCCCGGTTTGCCGTCGCCCATGAAGGTGAAAATGAACCCGCCAAGTTCCGCAAACGGGTTCAGGCGGCGGTCGAAATCATAGGCCATGACCATCTTGGCCAGCTTCATCGCTTGATATTTGGCGATATGGTTGCCGACCACCTCATTCGGTTTCTTGAACGTCATGGTGAGGGTGGTGGATTTGGCCTTGGAGGCCGGTTCGAACCCCCGGATTGTCAGATCATCAACCTCTATATGCCATGCGGCGTTCTGGAACGGGGCCAGATGCCCTGCGGATTGGGCGCGCAGAGCGGCCTTTTCCATCAGTTGTTCGGCATAGGCGCTGGTGGCGGCAATCAGGTGGGCATCGTCGGGGGCATGTTTGGCGAGGGTCTGGTCCAGCTCCCACAGCGCGCCATGCAGGGCAAGTTGGCCATTGTCGGTCAAAACCTCTTCGATCTCACCGATATCGGCGGTGGTTTCACCCAAATGCGAGGACATCAAGTATGCCAGCGCATTGCCAAACGTGTGCGAGGTGATCAGAGCCTCCGCCGTCAGCAGTTCCGAGAATTCGGTCTTGCGCGCGGCGGGCAGGTCTCCGGCAAGATTCGCGCGTTTCAGATCAGCCAGCGAGGTCTGTTCCGCATAGGTCTCAGCCACAGCCAAGGCGATGGCAATGGCGCGGCGGATGGCCTGCTGCGTGGTCGCCTGAGGCGGCGAGACCAGTGTATCGCCATCATCTGAGGCCTCGATCCGTTCGACCAGATGCACTCCGGCTGCGCGCACGGTTCGGCGTGTCACCAGCCCCGGCGTCGTGGAGCGAAACCGCCGCCCGGTCGACACACCCGGAGACCGCTCGGTCGCCACCTCAACCGCTTTGGCTATCCGCGGCGCGTGTTCAAAACCGTTCAGCAAGGCGGTCGCTGCCGGATAATGCTTGCGAATATCGTCTTCGCGCAATTCCATCTGATCTGACGTCAAACTCATTTCAAAATCGCCTTTGCTTTCTTTAATACCTCAACACCTGCCCAGCCTTGCTGACAACGAACTTGCGCACATCGGCAAATCCCGGCGGGTTACGCTCAGCCAGCACCTGAAACGGGCGCTGGGGCAGAATGATCGACCTCTGAGTACGGGTGGCCCCGGTTTCGGCCCCCTGCCCGCCGAACGGGTCGAGCGCGAAGACCTCGCGCTCGACTGTGGAAAACCACCCGGCACGCTCTTCGATCACCTCTTCGCTTTCCAGCTCTTCTGTGGTCCAGGCCAGTGCCCAGTCCTGACCTTGCGGTGCCTGTGCGTCCTCAAGAACCTGCCGCAACGGGCCGGTTTGCTCGGTGTAGGCCGAGGAATACATCGGACCTACGTGGATGCGGCGCAGGTGTTTGGGATGCAGGTCGTCGAAATCCTGATCGAAGCCTTTGGCAATTGTCACCAGTTTCAGCCCACCTAAGCTTTGCGCCATCAGATGCGCCTGCACTTCGGGCCAGCGGCGCTGGTCTTTAGGCAGGGCGGTTTTGCCGCTGTCCTCCAACTGCATCAGGTAGATGACCGGCAGGTTGATCTGGCTGTCATAAACTGCCCAGTGGATCATGAACTTGCGCCGTTCGTCCTCATTTCCGATCCAGTGGCATTCGGGATCGTTGCGAGCCCAGAACAGCTGACCTTTCAGCAATTCCTCGTAATAGAGCCTTTGGGACAGCGCGAATTGCAGCTTGGTGGGGATTTCCTGATCGCCAATGATCGTCCGCACCATGTCGGTTTTCAGGTCGTCTTCCGAGGGCATATTCGCCAGATGCACCTGCGCCTGCTGCGCGTCATTGGCCATAGTCAGCAGCTCGGCCGCCACCGGAAAGCCGCTGTCGCGCTTGTCCATAGCGAGGCTGCCAAAAAACCGCCCCGTATCACGCCCGACCAGCAGGTATTTCATGGAGAGCGCGCGAAAGGTGTAGAGCAACCCCGAGAGGTAGCGCGACACGATCCGCACCTCTTGTTTACTGATCGCGCCCTCCGCCTCCATCGTCGCGGCCACGCGCAGGAGGTGGACGGTGATCACCTCGAATTTGCGGAAATAGCGGCGCGAGGCGAAGGTGTCGGTCAGGCCGACATGGTCTTGGGTGGGGTCGGTCATTTCATCTTCCCAAATCCAAATCGTTCTGCAACCACGTATCAAGTTGAGCAGTTTTCAGACCAAGCCAAGGCCACCAATAACTAAGAACGCGAAGGAAAAGCGGTGCAAAACGCACGACAAATGGTGTTGCGAAAGCAACGAAAAAACCCAATGCGCCAACCAGTTGTAGCAGCTTCACATTGACGACGTTACCTATCCACACCACGACTAAAAATGGGAACCATGAAAACACTGCCCAAAAACAGATTTTGAACCATCTTGGTGTTGCCTTCGGTTCAAGGTCTTTGAGGCTTTTAATTCTAGTGGGCTGATTTGAGTTCTTGAAATCGAACAGCATCACCCACCATACAAATTCTTATCATGCTTCTCGACAATCGAGGCAAACCGGCGGGCAAAGCGTTCGTCCGCCTTGGCCTTTTTCTCCAACACGTCGCGGGCGAAGACCATGTGGTCTTCATGCGCCTCTAGCATGTCGGCCATCTTCTGGTTGGTCGCGGTGCCGATGGCGGCCATGGCGGTCTGCGCCTCCTGGTCCGTCTGCACGCCGATCTCGTTGATGCGGTGGGCCACGTCCTGCTGCTGCGCGGTTTTCAGCGATTTGGTCAGGGCGTCATACAGAACCACGCGCTGTTGCGTGTCTGTCTGCAGCTTGTTGATCAGCACCATCTGCGTCGCCGCCTGGTTCTGTAGGGAATCGACCCAGGTCTTGCCCTTTTCGATATAGCGCTCCAGCGTTTGGCTTTTGGCCAGCTTGACCTGCTCTTCCTGAACCTTGGCGTTGTATTGCTTGTTCAGCTCGGCCAGTTCGGTTTCCAGCTGGGTGCGCGCGGCCGCGTCCTGTTCGACACTGATCTTGTTTTCCAGAGTGATGATCGTCGGATCCATATCTTGAATCTCAGCCCGCAGCGCCTCTAGTTCAGCAACAGTAGCCTCGCGGTCGTCCAGCGTACCGGTTAGGTTTTCCTCGACCTTCACCCGCTGTTCTTCCAGCACGGATAGCTGCCCTTGCAGCAATTGAACGATTACGTCGGATTTGGCGATCAGGTCCTGCAGCTTATCGTCGATATTGGCGGTGCGCATGCGCTCCTGCCGCATCGACTCGGATTTTCCTTTCGAGAAGATGCCGACAAACGTCTCCCACCCGGATTTCGAGCGCATCTCGTCGAAATCCTTGGAAAAGGCGCTGGTGACGTCGTCCAGACCCATGATCAGCTCAGCGATATTGGCGTTCATCACCTCGGTATGGGCGTGCACATCCTCAAGCGTGGCGTTTTCGATGTCGATGTCGGCCCCGGCAGAGCCGATCTTAGAACGCGCGGCTTCAATCCGGGATGTCAGCCCTTCGATCTGAGACTGGCTTTCGCGCACTTTTTGCTGCGTTTCCTCAATCAACGCATCAAACTGCTTGTTCGACATCTGTCCTATTCCTTTTTTTAATTATGCACCCAACAAGATAGGAGATGTTACGATCATTTACATCCCCTTGGGCATCCAATCCTGTGGAACTTTGGCAAACTCCGCGAAAAAAAGATAGGCGGGTTGACACTTTGGCCTCAGATCGCATGAATGCGCCCCGGTAGGCAAAAAACGTCACGTTTACCATACGAAAACTGGATTGATCTGACCCCACGGGTGGCCATAGACAATCCGGGAGGCACATGTTTGAGTGCTAACAAATTTTTATTGCCGGAGGCTGACCCATGCTGGACGCGACAACCGACCTGAAATCAATCCTGAAAAACCCCGATCTGCTTGTAACCAAAGCCTATATCGGCGGTCAGTGGGTCGACGGGGACAATGGCACCTTTGCCGTGACCAACCCGGCGCGCGGCGACGTCGTAGCCGAAGTCGCGGACCTGAGCCGCGCGCAGGTCGCCGGCGCGATCGCACAGGCCGAGGCCGCGCAAAAGGAATGGGCCAAGCTGACCGGCAAGGAACGCGCCGTGATTCTGCGTCGCTGGTACGACCTTATGATGGAAAACGCCGAAGATCTGGGCAAAATCCTGACCGCCGAGCAAGGCAAGCCGCTGGCCGAGGCCGTTGGTGAGATTGGGTATGGTGCGTCGTTCATCGAGTTTTTTGGCGAAGAGGCAAAGCGCGTTTATGGCGAGACGATCCCGGGCCATCAGCGCGACAAGCGGATCATGGTGTTGAAACAGCCGATCGGAGTTGCGGCCTCGATCACGCCGTGGAACTTCCCCAATGCGATGATCACCCGCAAGGCAGCTCCGGCGCTGGCGGCAGGCTGTGCATTTGTCGCACGTCCGGCCAAGGAAACACCGCTGTCCGCATTGGTCATGGGCGTTCTGGCCGAACAGGCTGGCATTCCGGCTGGTGTGTTCAACGTATTGCCGTCCTCCAGCGCCAGCGAGATTGGGAAGGAATTCTGCGAAAACCCCGGCGTGCGCAAACTGACCTTCACCGGCTCGACCGAAGTGGGTCGTATCCTGCTGAAACAAGCCGCTGATCAGGTCATGAAATGCTCGATGGAACTGGGAGGCAACGCGCCATTCATCGTGTTCGACGATGCAGATCTGGATGCGGCAGTCGAAGGCGCAATGATGTGCAAGTTCCGCAACAACGGCCAGACCTGTGTCTGTGCCAACCGCATCTATGTTCAGGCCGGTGTCTATGACGAATTTGCTGCCAAACTGAAAGCCGCTGTCGAGGCGCTGAAAATCGGTGATGGTCTGGCTGAGGGCACAACAACCGGCCCGCTGATCAACGCCGAAGCAGTGCTCAAGGTTGAAGAGCACATCAAGGACGTCACCGACAAAGGCGGCGCGGTTCTGACCGGCGGTCTGCCGCACGATCTGGGCGGCACCTTCTTTCAGCCGACTATCGTAACCGGCGTAACGCAGGACATGATGGTGGCGCAGGACGAGACCTTTGGCCCACTGGCGCCCCTGTTCAAATTCGATGACGAAGACGACGTGATCGCCATGGCAAATGACACGATCTTTGGTCTGGCGTCTTACTTCTACGCCAAGGACCTCAGCCGCGTCTACAAAGTGGCCGAGGCGCTGGAATACGGCATCGTCGGCGTCAACACAGGCATCATCTCGACCGAGCTTGGCCCGTTTGGCGGCGTTAAGCAGTCCGGCCTGGGCCGCGAAGGCAGCCACCACGGTTTGGAAGACTATCTTGAGATGAAATACGTCTGCTTGTCGGTCTGATCTGAAAAGGCCCCGGTGCTGCGTGCCGGGGCCATTACGTTTGTCACAAAACTGCAAACAAACCGTCACATCCCTGCAATGACCCGCGTTCATCCCCCTCTCATCCAAGTGAGAGAGGATACCACCCGATGTCATTGCGCTGTGTCTGCCTGACATCTGCCCTTGCCCTGACCGCCGGTCAGGCAGCGGCAGAAATGAATTTCAACCGAATTGCGTCTTTCCCCGTCGTCAAAAACATGGCCGAGGGGGCGGATACCACCCGCGAAACCTCGCCCGAGATCATCGCGGCGACAGCGGACGGCATGACGCTGGTCTATACCGACAGCCCGCTGGGCATGATTGGCATGGTCGATATCACCGACCCCGCGAACCCCGCGCCGCTAGGTGCGATGGACGTGGGTGGTGAGCCGACATCCGTGGGGATCGTTGGCGCGACGGCTTTTGTGGGTGTGAACACATCGGAAAGCTATACTGCCCCTTCGGGCAAACTGATCTCGGTCGATATCTCGGGAAAGGCGGAAACCGGCGCTTGTGATCTGGGTGGTCAGCCCGACAGCGTCGCCCTTGCGCCGGATGGCAGCTTTGTCGCCGTGGCGATCGAGAACGAGCGCGACGAAGACCTGAACGACGGGGTCCTCCCGCAACTACCCGCCGGAACTCTGGCGCTGGTGCCATTGAAAGACAGCGCACTGGATTGCGTAGGCATGAAGATGGCCTCGCTGACAGGTCTGGCCGACGTTGCCCCCACTGATCCCGAGCCTGAGTTTGTCGACATCAATACCCTGGGTGAAACCGTCATCACCCTGCAGGAAAACAACCACATCGCCGTCGTCGACAAGGACGGCAACGTGATCAGCCATTTCTCGGCCGGCGCGGTTGATCTGGAAGGCATCGATGCCACCGACGAACGCGGCGCACTGATCTTCACTGAAAGCCAAAAGGGCCGCCTACGCGAGCCTGATGCGGTGAAATGGATCGACGACAACCATTTCGCAACCGCCAACGAAGGTGACTACAAAGGCGGCTCGCGCGGCTGGACGATCTTCCACAAGGACGGCACCGTTGTTTACGAGAACGGCACCGACTTCGAGAAAGCCATCATCCAGATCGGTCACTATCCCGACAAACGCTCGGACGCCAAAGGGGTTGAGCCTGAAAGTGTTACCGCAGCGACCTTTGGTGACACACCAATGATCTTTGTAGGGGCCGAGCGCGCCTCGGTCGTGGGTGTTTATGACGCCACCGACCCGGCCAACCCCGTGCTGAAACAGCTGCTGCCCTCGGGCGTTGGTCCCGAAGGTTATGTTGCGATTCCGGAACGCAACCTGCTGATCTCGGCCAATGAAAAGGACCTGATTGAAGACGGCGGCCCGCGCGCGCATGTGATGATCTACGAATATCAGGACGCCCCGGCCACCTATCCGCATCTGACGTCCGCAGGCACGGATGAGCTGATCGGCTGGGGGGCGCTGTCCGGTCTGGTGGCTGATGAGGACGGCATGATCTATGCGGTGAACGACAGCTTCTACGGCTTCCAGCCTTCGATTTTTAAGATCGACCCCAGCCAGAAACCCGCCCGCATTGTGGATGTGATCTGCATCCACCGTCAGGACGGCAACCCGGCGCAGAAGCTGGATCTGGAAGGCATCACGCTGGACGGTAAAGGCGGGTTCTACGTCGCCTCCGAAGGCCGCACCGACCGTGTTATCCCGCATGCGATTTACCACGTGTCCGCTGATGGCCTGATCAAGGATCGCAAAGGCGAGATCGGCCTGCCACCTGAACTTATGGCGGTCGAAAAGCGCTTTGGGTTTGAGGGCATCACCCGCGTTGGCAACACCCTGTGGATGGCCGTTCAGCGCGAATGGAAGGACGACCCTGAAAACCACGTGAAACTGGTGGCCTACAACCTTGAGACCAAAGAATGGGGCGCGGTGCACTATCGCAAAGCGGACCCGGAAAAGGGCTGGGTCGGTCTGTCGGAAATCGTGGCCTTTGGGGATCATGTCTATGTCATCGAACGCGACAATCAGCACGACCACCGCGCGGCAACCAAAAAGATCTACCGTATCCCGCTGTCGGAAATGACTCCGACGCCGCTGGGCGGTCCCCTGCCCGTGGTCAACAAGCAAGAGGTCCGCGACCTTCTGCCCGATCTGACTTCGACCGGCGGTTACGTTCTGGACAAGATCGAAGGTCTGGCCATCCTGCCCTCGGGCGAAGCGTTTGTGATGACCGACAATGACGGCGTCGACGATGCCTCGGGCGAGACGATGTTCTGGTCGATTGGGTCGGTGACAGCTGGGAATTGATCCAATTGCAAAACACTTAATGACCCCGCACGAAATTGTGCGGGGTCATTCTACTTCTTACGTCAGCTTTGTGCCGATAGTATCACTTTACGAATTGTGGCTTTTGATTTTTTTGATTTGAGTAACCGAGACTTTCATTGTTTGTAGGAAAGGAGAATGGCCAAGTTGATGGATGAGTTTGCTAACCTTCAAAGAAAACTCCATAGGCAGTGTAGCTACCATTCTAGGCACTACGGGCATCTGAAGGCGCTTATCGAAAACGATGATTGGTCTCGAATGGTAGATGGCTCAATGTTAGGGCGCGTTTTGCTACTCGGAAACAGTGAGATTACCAACGCTCTAGCTCTGTTCAATACCCGAATGTTTGATACAGGGCCTGATGCGATCACAATTCGCAGGCTAGGTAAAAAAGTACCGTCCGAAGAGGAAATCGAGCGGCATCAAGCTGTGAGAATGAGCAAAATCGGGATTACATATTCTGTTGATCGCCATTTAACCGCTAGGGAAGAGTTCATCGAAGCTTATCGGGAACTGAAAAAAAGACGGCACAAGTTCGAAGCTAAGGTCTTTGCGGGACTACAGGCTAGCACATAACATCGAACCGGAGGCTGAACCGGAGAAAGCGACACTTAACGATCTCCTTGAGTTAACAGACGCTGTTTTCAATTTAGTGGACTTGGCAGGATACATTGTGGAGAGCTCTCGGGGAGTTTACCGAGATTCCTCAGATCAGGCTGAGAAAGAAACCAGGATGATATATGCAGCGCTTCCGAAACTCGCGACAGCAGAAAACTAACGGAACTAAATGGCAGCAAAACCCGATTATCGGACGTCCCTTTACTATAAAAACAACGCCCCGCGTCTGGAGGAACGCGGGGCGTATGGTGCGATAATCCAGAGAGGAACGATTATCGCGGCGTATAGCGGTCGCCCTAATTCACGGCTTTAGCGTCGACCACGTCCTTTTCGATGGCGTTCGCCGAAGAAATCTCAATCCGGCGCGGTTTCAGGGCTTCGGGCACTTCGCGCTTCAGGTCGATGTTCAGCATGCCGTCTTCGTGGTTGGCGCCGGTGACGCGCACGTGATCGGCCAGCGCAAAGCGGCGTTCGAACGCGCGGGTGGCGATGCCGCGGTGCAGGTAGCTGCGCTCTTTGTCCTCGGCGGCTTTCTTGCCAGCAACGATCAGGGCGTTTTCTTTCATCTCGACCGACAGGTCATTTTCCGAAAAACCGGCGACTGCAACCGATATTCGATAGGTGTCGGCATCGGTCTTTTCGATGTTGTAAGGTGGGTAGCTCGGCTGAGCCACATCATTGGTCAGCACGCGATCCATCATGTCAGCGATCTGGTCGAAACCAACGGTGGCGCGGTGCAGCGGTGCAAAATCAAAACTACGCATGTGTCATATCCTCATATCAGAGCGATCTGTGTTCTGCCCTCCGTTCGGACGGGCATCTGGTTGATACGGGCCCCGTTCGTGGCGACCCGACACATTTCACATGGGTAGCAGTTTGACCGAGTTCAACCCCCGCCCGAGCTGATGAATTTCGCGCCGGAATTCGACTTGTCGGACCCGACCTGCAACCGGCGGATCGTTGCCTGTGGACGCGGGGCATCGCGCCGCAAGTCCGCCTTGAGTTCGGCAACGATTCCAGACAGTTCCATCCCGTATCCGGCCACACGACCCCCGTAGGTTCCGATCGCTGAAACAACTGACAGGATCTGCCAGCGCGGTCCATTTCTGGCCAGCAATGCCGAACCGGACGAGCCAAAAGTGATGTCGCAGTTGAAGGTAATCAACCCTTGCTGGCGACCCAGGATACGGCAGGATCTTTCCCGCGTGATCGCCTCGGACCGGCCGCGCCCATATGAGGCCAGGCTGACCTCGGTTCCAGCAACGCGCCCCTTATGCAACGCAAACGGATTGGCGATGGAATAGGGGATAGGCTGTTCCAAACGCATCAGCGCAACGTCAGCGCGGACAGTATCCGGTGACAACGGGGCATTGCTGACATATTCCGGGTTCACGGCAATCTGCATGACTTTGCGATCTGCCAGCGCCTCACCATGGCTCAAACCGGCGCGAAACGTCACCTTTCCCGGCTCGTAGGGTTTGCCGCTGGCCTTGTCCACCGCACAGTGCGCAGCAGTCAAAACCAGATCCTGCGCAATCAGGGTGCCGGTGCAAAACCCCTGATCGCCTACGTCCAGACGTCCAACCGCCTCCCATCCGTAAAGGTCATCGCGATCCGTCAGCTTGCGCTTGGCGGTCTGGGCGTAAGTTGCGGTGGCGGAAATTGAAAGGAACAAAAGAAAATTCAGAAATAAACGACTCATGGTTTTATGAACCTTGCTCCAATATTGCGGCGTGTCCCACCCTGAGAGGGAGACACGCCAAATCCGCGACCAGCCGACAACTCTGCCTGCAGCAGTTCCAATGAATCCTCGACCGCGGTGCCGATCGCCACGCGCTGCCCGTTGAATTCAGCCTTGGCTGCAACGACCGAAACGATGCGCGGCCGGTCCCCTTCAAAGGAAAAGACCGGCGCGCCGGACGACCCGAATTCGACGTCACAGGACAACACCAAAACGTTGGATGTGCGCGTCATGACCGAACACACTTCTTGCAGCGAGGGGGCCTCGGCCCGGTCCTGCGCGTAGGACACGACCCCCACCTCGGCACCTCGGGACGGGCGGTCTCCGGTCTCGAACGGAATTACGCTTGTATTTCGGATCGGTTGCCACAGTTCGATCAGCGCAATGTCATTGTATAGCCGCGAGGCCGTTGCCTCTGTGCTGTATTCGTAGTCCGGGTGAACAACAGCGCGACGCGCGGCCCGATAGGCCGATGCACGCCCAAGACGCCAGGCGGCCAGAAACTCGACCTCTGCCAGGTCAATCCGCTGACCGGTCACCTTATCGAACAGACAATGGGCAGCCGTCAAAACCTGTGTCGGAGAAATCAGCGTCCCGGTGCAAAACCCGGCGCCGTCGTTGATATCCAGGCGCCCTACCGCCATCCACGCGCGCCCCGCATCGGTGGTTTCCAGGCTTTTCAACCCGGTATCCTGGGCTGCGGCGGACAACGGCGTCAAAGCCAGCACCAATGCTGTGATCCAGTTTCGCAAACGGCACTCCGGCTTTGCTGTTGACGTATTTTCCTACGTCTCCGGTGCGGCAAAAATAGGGCGATGACGCCCGCGCCCGTTTAACGGGGCGAGTGGTGCCCAGTTGCATCAGCATGGCCTATCTAAGGACCGGAACCTTAGGTTTGGCTGGTTCACGCAATGCACGCGGCACCGGCCCGCCGGTTGCCCAATCCAAAAGCTCGACCGTGTGCAGCACGGGAATGTCCGTGCCAGAGCCGATCTGCATCATGCATCCGATATTGCCCGCCGCGATCACGTCCGGCTTTTTGGCTTCCAGCGTTTTGACTTTGCGGTCCTTCAGCTTGCCCGAAATCTCGGGCTGCATCAGGTTGTAAGTTCCCGCGCTGCCGCAGCACAGGTGACTATCTGTAGGCTCTAACACGGCAAAACCGACCTGTTTCAGTAGGCTTTTGGGGTGCGTTTTGATCTTTTGACCGTGCTGCAAAGAACAGGCTGCATGATATGCAACGGTCAGGCCCTTGTTTTCGTCCTGTGGCAGCTCCAGCTGGATCAGCAGTTCGCTGATATCCATTGCAATCGACGACACCTGCGCCGCGTCTTCGGCCATGGGATCATTGTGAAACATATGGCCATAATCCTTGACCGTCGTACCGCAGCCCGAGGTATTGATGACGATGGCGTCCAGCCCGTCGCCGTGCATTTCTGCGGTCCAGGCCCTGATATTGGCCTTTGCGGCCTCATGGCTTTCACGGGTCTTGCCCATGTGATGGGTCAGCGCGCCGCAGCACCCTGCCCCTTCGGCCACGACGACCTCGCATCCCATCCTGGTCAAAAGCCGAATAGTTGCGTCGTTAATGTCAGTATTTAAAGCTTTTTGCGCACAACCCGTCATCAGTGCAACACGCTTGCGCTGCGGTCCTTTAGCCGCAAATCTCTGCGGGTCGTCATTGCGGCTGACGGGCGGGATGTGTTTGGGGGCCATATCCAACATGGCACGCAACCGGGCGTCGGGCATCAGAAAGCGGAATGGCCGCCCCAGCCTCGCCCCGATCAAAGCCCAGCGCAACCGCATCGGATAAGGCAGAATCTGTGCCAGCACCCAACGCAATGCACGATCCGAGAAGGGGCGTTTATAGTTCTCTTCGATGTATTCGCGCGCGTGATCGACCAGATGCATGTAGTGCACGCCCGATGGACACGTGGTCATACAAGCCAGACACGACAGGCAACGGTCGATATGCTTGACCGTTTTCTCATCCGGCACACGCTCGTTTTCCAGCATATCCTTAATCAGGTAAATGCGCCCCCGTGGACTATCCAACTCGTCCCCCAGCACCTGATAGGTTGGGCATGTGGCTGTACAAAACCCACAATGGACGCAGTTTCGCAGGATTTCATTTGATCTTTGGATCGCGGGATCTTGCAACTGCTTTTCGGTGAATGTCGTCTGCATCGCCTTACCCCATCAACCCCGGATTAAACAAACCGCGGGGGTCAAATCTTTGACGAATACCCCTGGTTAGAGCCGCAATACCGGGCGCCTCCGGTTGAAAACGCCCCAGTTCGGCCATTGTTTCGAACCCGGCTCGCACGATGTTTGCGTGACCGTCAAACGCGCCTAATTGCGCCCGCAGATCAGTACCAACCGGCACCAAGGCCCAGATCAACCCACCGCCCCAATCAAACAACGTCCGATCTGCCCGGATGCGCGCAACAATGTCCGGCGCATCCGAGGGTTTGACCGAAATGCGCCAGACGTCACCGCTTTGTTCGTGGAAACCGGCTGCATCACGCAGGTCGGCCCACAATGTGCCGGGATGCTCAAATTCGGCAACCTCGCCGAAACCAGACAGTAGGGATTTCAGTTGATCCGACCGGTATGTCACCGAACCCGCAAATCCTTCGAGACGCAGTAAGGCGCTTCCCATATCCGGGTCGTACGCCGCTCCGCTGACTTCAAAAGGGGACTTCATTGCGGCGGACAGCGCTGCAATTGCGGTGGTCACATCGTGCACCTGAACAGACAGCGTTGCGGCGGCTTCGGGCTTGGGCAGTACCTTCAACGACACTTCGGTCAACACACCCAGAGTGCCCCAGGATCCCGCCATTAGTTTGACCAGATCATAGCCGGTGACGTTCTTCATGACCCGGCCGCCATTCTTGACGACCTGCCCCATGCCATCGACATAGCGGACGCCCAACAGAAAATCGCGGCATGCCCCTGCCTGTACCCGCCGAGGCCCAGATACGTTGGCCGCCACAACGCCTCCTATTGTCGGTGTGCCACTGGTTCCCAGCAATCCCCGGTGATCCATCGGCTCAAAGGCCAATTGCTGACCTTCAGCGTCTAACGCGGCCTCAATCTCTCCAACCGGCGTGCCGGCCTTCGCCACCAACGTCAGCGCGCCGGGTTCATACAGCGTGATCCCGGTCAACCCGTTGGTTTGAATCGCCGTGTCCGGCCCCGCTACGCCACGCGTACCGCCCCCAGTAATTCGCACTGGTTCATCTAACCCGGCCACCATCTCGGCCAGTTCGGCTTCTGTCTTTGGTTTCATAACAATTCTTCTTTGTTAGAGCCGATTATTCTGCGGCGATCCGCGCGTTGCGTCGGGACTTCGACGCCTGCAATGGGAACACTTTGGCCGGGTTCAGCAGCCAATTCGGGTCGAACACATCCTTGATGACCATCTGAGCCTCAAGGTCCGCAGGCGCGTATTGGTGGGACATCAGATCGCGCTTTTCGATCCCAACCCCGTGCTCACCTGTCAGGCAACCACCCACGTCTACGCAAAGCTTCAGGATATCAGCTCCGAACGCCTCGCATTTCTCAAGATCACCGGGTTTGTTGGCATCGAACAGGATCAATGGGTGCATGTTGCCATCGCCTGCATGAAACACATTGCCGACCGGCAAGCCGTATTCTTCGCTCATTTCACCAATCCGGCGCAGCACTTCCGGCAAGGACGACACCGGGATCGTGCCATCCAGACACATGTAGTCGTTCAACTGCCCCATCGCACCAAAGGCTGACTTGCGCCCCAGCCAGATTTTCGCGCTTTCCTCGGCGGATTGGCTTTCGCGCAGTTCGACCGGATTGTGACGCTTGGCAATTTCGATGATTTTTGACAACTGATAGTCCATCTCGGCCTCAGACCCCTCGACCTCGACAATCAGCAAAGCGGTGCAATCAGGGTAGCCTGCATGGGCGAAGTTTTCGCAGGCTTTGATGCACAGGGTATCCATGAATTCGATCGCCACCGGCAAGATACCCGACTTGATAATGTCCGAGACGCATTGCCCGGCAACCTCGTTGTCATCAAATCCCATCAGCACGGGTCGGGCACCTTCGGGTTTTCGCAAAATCCGCAGCGTGGATTCGGTCACCACGCCCAACTGCCCTTCTGACCCGCAGATGACGCCCAACAGGTCCAAGCCGCCAGAGTCCAGATGCGCGCCGCCAATCTCGACCACGTTGCCATCCATCAGCACCATCTTTACGCCCAACAGGTTGTTGGTGGTCACGCCGTATTTCAGACAATGCGCCCCGCCTGAGTTCATGGCGATGTTCCCAGCAATGGCACAGGCGAGCTGTGAGGACGGATCTGGCGCATAGAAGAAGTCGTCTTCCTCGACCGCTCCTGTCACGCTCAGGTTCGTGCGGCCTGATTGAACGCGAATGAAGCGGTTGTCATAGTCGACCTCCAGCACCTCGTTCATCCGGGCGACTCCAAGGATGACGCAATCCGCTGTTGGCAACGCGCCACCTGCCAAGGAAGTACCCGACCCGCGCGGAACGACTGGGACGCCTTCCTCGTTGCAAATGCGTAGAACGTCCGAGACCTCTTGCGTGGTCGACGGCAGCACCGCCAGCATCGGAGGGCACCTATACGCCGTCAGTGCGTCGCATTCATAAGCACGTGTCTCGGACGGTTCATGAATAACCGCCTCTTCGGGCAAGACCTGCAACAAACGTTGAAGAACCACGGCCTTGCGGCGCAGAACGTCAGGATTTGGCGTTGGCATTTCCATGGCTGATCCTCCATTTGGTAAAATAATATTACCAATTTCTCCATCTGGCAAGTTCTCATGTCTGGCCCTAAGGTCGCCGCATGACGTGGATTGATCGGGCACAACTTTTTTCACCGCTGGACTATGCGGCAATTGCCGTGCTGCTGATTGCTTGGCTCTGGATCGGGTGGCGGATCGAAAATCCCTCCCCTACCAAGAGCTCTGTCACGATGATGATGGATGACTATCGTCGAGAGTGGATGCGGGAAATGGTCACTCGGCAGCCCCGAATGTTCGATGCGCAGGTGGTCGCGGCGATGCGGCAGGGCAGCACATTCTTCGCCTCGACTACGATGATCGCTGTCGGGGGCGGTTTGGCTTTGCTGGGCAATACCGAACGCCTTGCCGGCGTCGCCAATGATCTGGCCATCGGCAGCGCACCGGCCATGGTGTGGGAGATCAAGATTCTGATCATCATCCTTTTTCTGGCCAATGCATTCCTGAAATATGTCTGGGCGCACCGGTTGTTTGGCTATTGCGCGGTTCTGATGGCCTCGGTGCCCAACGAACCGTCAGACCCACAAGCCTATCCGCGCGCAGCACAAGCGGCCGAGATTTGCGTCACCGCGGCGCGCAGCTTTAACCGCGGCTTGCGCGTGACTTATTTTGCCCTGGCATCCGTTGCCTGGATACTTGGGCCTGTGGCGCTGTTACTGGGCACGGCGATCACGTTTGGTGTCCTATACCGGCGCGAGTTTGCGTCGCATTCCCGGCTGGTCCTGCTGTCCCAACCGGGCGACACGGATTCGTGATCGCGAAGCCGACGGACACAGCCTAGGATCGCCACATGCGGTATATGATTCTCAGCCTTCTTCTCGCCAGCCCGGCGCTTGCCGACCCTTCTGTGATTGAAAAAGTGGCGGCCAGCCAAAGCGGTGACACGTGGCGATTCGACGTGACGATCCGCCATCCCGATACCGGGTGGGATCACTATGCTGATGGCTGGCGCGTTCTGGACATGGACGGCAATGAACTGGGCATGCGCGTATTGCATCATCCACATGAGAACGAGCAGCCCTTTACACGCTCACTATCCGGGGTGGCGATTCCAGATGGCGTGTCTCAGGTTCAGATTCAGGCGCGGTGCAGTGTCGATGGCTGGGGTGACGAGACGACGTTGGTCACACTGAACTGATCTTCAGAACACACCCAGCGCCAGACCCGCACCCAACGCAGCCCCAATATCACGGCACTCATCCAGTTGGTTTTGCGGGATGGTCTTTTCGGCCAGAATAGCCTCGGGCGTTTGCGCATGGGTACAGATGATTAGCGGCGACTGAACCTCTTTCAAGCGCCAACCAGTGGCGATCCGCGCAGTTTGGCGGGCCGCATTCTCGCCATCAGACCCGGCACAGATCATCTGGGCATAGGGCCGTCCTTCGATCTTGCCCAGCACAGGATAGTAGCAGCGATCAAAGAACTCTTTCATCAAACCTGAAATCGCGGCCAGATTCTCGGGCGCGCAGAAGATAAACCCATCCGCGGCCAGCAAATCCTCAGGGGTCGCCTGATCTGCAGTTTTCAGAACCGTTTCCGCTTCGTCCCGCGCTCCAGCCGCGGCGGCTTGGGCCATTTGACGGGCTCCGCCGGTGCGCGAATGGTAGACGATCAAAAGCTGCGCCATGTCAGACCCGGTGATAGGGACCGCCCGACAGGATGGTCGCGGCCCGGTAAAGTTGCTCGGCCAGCATCACACGGACCAGCATATGCGGCCAGACCATCGACCCGAATGAGATGGAAAAATCGGCCTCGGCCCGCAGATCAGAGTCTATTCCGTCCGCACCGCCAATGATCAATGCCAGATCCTGCCGCCCGGCATCGCGCCAGCCACCCAGTTTCTTGGCAAAATCAGGCGAGGACATCACCCGCCCGCGTTCATCCAACGTGCAGATCACCGCGCCATTGGGCAGGGCCTTGCGCAGCAACGCGGCCTCAGCCCCCATGCCTGCGTTTTTCTTGTCTTCGACCTCGACCACGCGCGCAGGACCAAGGCCCAGCGCGCGGCCGGTCCGGTCAAATCGGGTCAGATAATCGTCAAGCAGGGACTTCTCCGGTCCGGCACGCAATCGCCCGACCGCACAAATGCTTATACGCATATTTCTCTCGCCTCCGGCCTGTTAATGCAGGCCGGGATGGCGCCTCAGTTGGCCGAGGCGCTGCCGCCCTGAGGCAGCCACATCTTTTCCAGCTGATAGAATTCACGCACTTCGGGGCGGAAGATATGGACGATCACGTCGCCAGTATCGATCAGCACCCAGTCGCCGACATCCTTGCCTTCGACCTTCGAGGTGAAACCGAATTCCTGCTTGATGCGATCCGTCAGCTTTTCCGCCATGGCCGAGACCTGACGGGTCGACCGACCCGAGGCAATCACCATGTGATCCGCAACAGAAGACTTACCTTGCAGGTTGATCTGCACGACGTCTTCGGCCTTGTCATCGGAAAGTGAGGAAAGGATACGCTCAAGCAGCTTGTCGCTGATTGACTGAGAGTGGGCCATTACATTGGCCCCATCGTCGGCGGGCAAACCCGCCTGTGTATGTAGAGACAGGACATAGTCCTCCTTTGTTGCGCGCCGCCAAACCCCGGCGCAGGGGTACTAATAAGGTAACAAGGGGAATGCAACATTTCAATGAACGGGCGCTTTTGCGGCCGCACGGGTGCTCACTCTTTGGCGATCTGTTGCGAGTCTGCGCCGTCGGGCAGCAGCCGAACCTCGCGCTGGGGGAAAGGAATCGATATCTCCTCGGCCTTGAAAGCGTCCCAAAGGGCGAGGTAAACATTGCCCCTGATATTGGTAAGCCCCTTGGTCGGATCGCTGATCCAGAACCGCAGTACATAGTCCACGCTGCTGTCGCCGAACCCGGTGATATGGCAGACCGGCTCATGCGAACCGCCGCTGAGAACACGTTTCACCGATTTGACGGCCCGGATCGCGGTTGCGCGCACCAGGTGCGGATCGTCGTCATAGCTGGTGCCGAAATCCAGATCCAACCGCACATATTTGTCCGAATGCGACCAGTTCACGACCTGATTGGTGATCAGATCCTCGTTCGGGATCAGGTATTCACGCCCATCTCGGGTGACCACTGATACATAGCGCGCGCCCAGCGCATTGATCCATCCAAAGGTGTCACCTAACGAGATCACGTCGCCCGGTTTGATCGAGCGGTCCATCAGGATGATGATCCCAGAAATCAGGTTCGACACCACCTTTTGCAGGCCAAACCCGATGCCCACGCCGATCGCGCCTGACAACAGCGCGATGCCAGTCAGATCAAACCCAAGCGTGCGGATGGCCGCCATAAAGACAGCGCCGTACAGCAGAACCTGAATGCCTTTGGCCAACAGAACCTGCATCGAAGGCGTGATGTCGTCGTTCCTCTGCAATCCCCGCTCGGCCGTGCGGGTCCCGATGCGGGCCAATGTCAGCAGCACGCCGATCAGCAATGCGGCCTTGAGAATTCCCAGTGCCGAGATGTGCAAATCACCGATTGAGATCGCTACGCCGTCCAGAAACTCGGCCACATCATCGGTCAAATTCAGCGCAACCAGCGTTGCATAGACCCACATTGCCCATTTAAAGATCCGCCGCAGCGTACGGTTGCGGACAAGTCGCGCCACCAGCGCGATCGCCAGCCAAGCGGCGGCCAATGTCGCGATCACGCCGATAATGTAACTGTGCGACGGCCAGGTCACATTCTGCATGAACAGGTACAGCGTCCAGGACAACAAAACGAAATAGACCAGTGTTAGGCGCTGCATCAGCTGAACCAGAGTGCGCAGCCGCCATTTGGGCCAGCCGGTGCGGGCACGTGCCCAGGTTTCCCACCGGTTTTGCGTAACCAGTTTCAGCACATATGCCAAAGCCCACAGGGCGAGGATGATGATCAACTGGTGCCGACGCCAACCCGGCGTGACGATCAGATCAACAAGTTTGCCGAACTGCACGGAAAACCCCGCGACCATGTTTTCATAGAGTTCCGACAGCGAGCTGGGGATCAGGTCTTGGTTCATACAGGTCTCCTGACCCGCAGCTTGGACAGCAACTCGGGGTGATGCAAGCCCGAGGCCGGATTGAACCTTGATTGACGGGCACACGCGATATATCTGAAGCGCATGAGAGTCTATTTGGCCCCTGCTCCGACACTGCAAGACCGCACGCGCCTGCGTGAACGGTTCTTTGGGGCCGCCCGCACGGTTCTGGCCCGCCTATAAGCGGCACCCAGCCACTCGCCAGCTATTTCTCATTACATACGGGAGAGGACCAATGTCCCCCAAAACACTCTATGACAAGATCTGGGATGCCCATGTCGCGCACGAAGCCGATGATGGAACCTGCCTGCTTTATATCGACCGCCATCTGGTGCACGAAGTCACCAGCCCGCAAGCCTTTGAAGGGCTTCGTATGGCGGGTCGTCCGGTGCGCGCGCCGGAAAAGACCATCGCTGTGCCGGATCACAACGTGCCGACCACTGCGGATCGCGTAAACGGCATCGAAAACCCCGAATCGCGTATTCAGGTCGAAGCACTGGACAAGAACGCCAAGGATTTCGGCATTCACTATTACCCGGTGAATGACGTTCGTCAGGGCATCGTGCACATCGTCGGCCCCGAACAGGGCTGGACCCTGCCTGGCATGACAGTTGTATGTGGCGACAGCCACACGGCCACTCACGGCGCGTTTGGTGCTTTGGCCCACGGCATCGGCACATCCGAGGTTGAACATGTTCTGGCCACGCAAACCCTGATCCAGAAGAAGTCCAAGAACATGAAGGTGGAAATCACCGGCAAATTGCAGCCCGGTGTGACCGCCAAGGACATCACTCTGGCTGTGATCGGTGAGACCGGCACTGCCGGCGGAACCGGCTATGTCATCGAATATTGCGGTGAAGCGATCCGCGATCTGTCGATGGAAGGTCGCATGACCGTCTGCAACATGGCGATCGAAGGCGGTGCACGTGCGGGCCTGATCGCGCCGGACGAGACCACCTATGAATATGTCAAAGGTCGCCCGCACGCCCCGAAAGGTGCCCAGTGGGAAGCAGCACTGACATGGTGGAAAACGCTGTTTACCGACGATGGCGCGCATTTCGACAAGGTCATCACCCTGCGCGGCGAAGACATCGCACCTGTCGTGACCTGGGGCACCAGCCCCGAGGACGTACTGCCGATCACCGCAACTGTACCGAACCCCGAAGATTTTGAAGGTGGCAAGGTTGACGCAGCCCGCCGCTCGATCGAGTACATGGGTCTGGAAGCCGGTCAAAAGCTGAGCGACGTCGAGATTGACACTGTTTTCATCGGGTCCTGCACCAATGGTCGCATCGAAGACCTGCGCGCTGCTGCCGAGATCCTGAAGGGCAAAAAGGTCAAGGACGGCATGCGTGCCATGGTCGTGCCAGGTTCGGGTCTGGTTCGGGCGCAGGCCGAAGAAGAAGGTCTGGCCGAGATTTTCAAGGATGCCGGTTTCGAATGGCGTCTGGCCGGATGTTCGATGTGTCTGGCGATGAACCCCGACCAACTGCAGCCGGGCGAACGCTGTGCAGCGACCTCAAACCGCAACTTCGAAGGCCGTCAGGGCCGGGGCGGACGCACCCATTTGCTGAGCCCTGCAATGGCTGCCGCAGCGGCAATCACAGGACGGCTGACAGACGTCCGTGAATTGATGTAAGGTCCCATCACATCTAGATATTTGAGGGATTAAAAACATGAGTGACTGGGTCAAATGGCTCCTGCTGGGGCTTCTGTCCATAGCGTTCGGTATCTTTGTACTGGGCGCGCCAGTTGTGGCGTCTGTCGCCGTGACGGTGGTAACCGGTGTGTTGCTGCTGGTCTCGGGCGCGCTGCAAGTTGTTGGCGGCTTTACGGTTGAAGGTACCGGCAACAAAATTCTGTCACTCATCATGGGTGCGGTGATGCTGTTTCTGGGCTGGTCCTTTCTGGATCACCCGCTGCAGGGAACCCTGACACTGGCAACCGTGATGCTGATCCTGTTCATGGCAGGCGGCATCGCGCGGGTCATTCTGTCGTTCCAGATGAAGGGAACACAGTTTTTCTGGCCCACGATGATCTCGGGCGTCTTGTCGATCGTCCTCGCGGGCATCATCTGGACATATGTGGGAAGCGATCCTCAGGTGCTGCTGAGCATTTTGGGTATCTTCCTGGGCATTGAGATGCTGTTCAACGGGTTCGGCCTGGTCTTTATGGCGTTCTTCATCCGGAACGCACCCAACGACGCAACAACAGAAGCGAAACAAGCTTAAACGCGGGATACGGGCGCGGCCCTCTCTCGCAGGAGTGTAGACATGGAAAAGTTTGACAAAGTCCATGGGGTGGCCGCCCCAATGCCGCTGATCAATATCGACACCGATATGATCATTCCGAAAGTGCATCTGAAAACCATCAAACGGTCCGGCCTTGGTGTCGTGCTGTTTGATGAGATGCGCTACCATCAACATGGTGGCGAAAACGAAGACTTCGTGCTGAACAAACCCGCCTATCGTCAGACAGAGATTCTGGTTGCTGGTGACAATTTCGGCTGCGGCTCGTCGCGCGAACACGCGCCCTGGGCGATCAAGGATTTCGGCATCAAGGTTGTGATCTCGACCAGCTTTGCCGACATCTTCTTTAACAACTGCTTCAAGAACGGCATCCTGCCCATCGTGGTCGAAGAAGAACACCACGCGATCTTGATGGAAGATGCGCATAAAGGCGAAAACGCCCGCATGACCGTGCATCTGGAAGATCAGCAGATCACCACCTCGGATGGCGTTGTGATCGAGTTCAGTGTCGACCCACATCGCAAGCATTGCCTGCTGAATGGTTTGGACGATATCGGCCTGACGATGGAGAAAGATCATCACATCGACAAATTCGAAGATCACGCAAGTCAGGCCCGCCCCTGGGTGTGATTCCAAGAACGAATCTGTGGATACTCAACCTATCGGGGTCGCCTGGGCGGCCCCTTTCGCGTTCTTGGGGTTGAAGTTCTGGCAACCACAACATGTAGCTGCAGCACCCCAATACACGTCGAATTTGCGACAGGGATGATGCAAAGGCGCACCAGTTTTGCCATCATTTTGCCCAAAATCACATGTTTTCTACGCCTTGGCTTGAGCGGATTGTCGCTTATCGTCAATGTTGGCGGTAATGGTGGTCTCCGGCAAAAATACGTCGGATGCAAGATGGGACAAAGCCGTCAAAGAAAAAGAAACGGTCAATCCGTTTTGAAAGGGTTTGGATAGTGATTGCGCGCACAACAGGGGCGGCGATTCGGGGATTATTGGTCGCACTAATGGTGCTGACACCTGCGTTGTACCTGCCAGTAACGTCTACGAATGGGACCGAGATTGTCGTCTTTCTCGCCATTCTTGCGTTTTTCCTGACATTCGCTGAATACAACTCTGCTTTTCCCAGCTTTATCGAATTCCGCGATGCGCCGCCTGTGAACCGTTTGCGCTTTGTCGGGCTGATGTCGATGATCACGTTCCTGACGTTGATCTGCAAGAATGCATATACGCCGACCGGCCTGACGACGACCTTCTATTCCTTTGGCCTGGGCGTCGCGAATGTGGTCGACTTTCCCTATTCGCCAGTACGGCTGATCATCCTGATGCTACCGACTGATGCAAGCGCGCCCTTGATCGAACTTGTCCGTATTTCTGCCAGCGTCGCGTATGTCGCTGCTTTGGTGACGATCGCCAGCTTTGCCTATGCGGTGAAAGTGCGCGGCTGGCCGACCGGAAACGGCGCCTTCAATGTCTGGACAAATCTTCCGCTGTTCGACCCCACCAAAGGCGGTGACGTGGTCACGCGCCTGCAGCGCGACGGACGGCTGAACATTTGCATCGGCATTCTGCTGCCGTTCCTGATTCCAGCGCTGATCAAACTGTTGACCGACTATGCCGAACCGATCTCTCTGAGCAATCCTCAGACCCTGATCTGGACGCTCAGCGCCTGGGCCTTCCTTCCGGCAAGCATGATCATGCGTGGCATGGCGACCCTGCGCATTGCCAATCTGATCGTTGAAAAACGGCGCGCCTATTCCACAGCCGAGTCTACCCAGACCGCATGATCCGCATTCTGATCCTGCTGCTGTTGCCCGTTGTGGCACAGGCAGAGACGATCCGTATTGCCACCTACAACACAGAACTCAGCCGCGATGGTCCGGGATTGCTGTTGCGGGATATTCACCGCGGTGATGATCAGGTGATGGCGGTTGTTGCCGTTTTGGCGGACACCCGCCCCGACATCATTGCGTTGCAGGGGATCGACTGGGATTTCGAGGGGCTGGCGCTGGCGGCGCTGGCAAATCGGTTGCGCGAGACCGGATTGGATTACCCCTACACTTTCGCAGCCCAACCAAATTCCGGCCTGGAAACGGATCTTGATCTGGACGGAGATGGTCGCACCAACGGCCCCGGTGACGCGCAAGGCTGGGGTCGATTCACCGGTCAGGGCGGGCTGGCCGTGATGTCCCGCTACCCCATCAATTCGGATCAGGTTCAGGACCTGTCCGACCTGCTGTGGCTGGAACTGCCCGGTG
Organism: Ruegeria sp. CDSA033; assembly: GCF_059612305.1. Classification (NCBI taxonomy): domain Bacteria; kingdom Pseudomonadati; phylum Pseudomonadota; class Alphaproteobacteria; order Rhodobacterales; family Roseobacteraceae; genus Ruegeria; species Ruegeria sp. CDSA033. Next base: position 87,304 of record NZ_JBXWQI010000013.1, read on the forward strand.
CTGAACTGCCCCAACATGACACAGGCCCCTACCCGTCAGAACAGGCGCAGAACGTACAGCGCCTCTCATCCGTGTCGCATTGGATTGTGCCCATTGAAACTCCGGCGGGGCAGCTGGATTTGATGACTTTTCATGCCTCACCCCCCGTGTTTGACGGACCCGAGGATCGCAACGGCCTGCGAAACCGGGATGAAATTCGCCTTTGGTCCGCAGTCATGGATGGGGCAGTCGGGCATAAACCCGATCGTCTGTTTGTCATCGCGGGTGATGCCAATCTGGACCCAGAGCGGGGTGATGGACGCAAAGAGGCGATTCGAGAGTTTTTGAACGACCCGCGCCTTCAGGACCCTTCACCCGAAGATCCCTCAGGCGATTTGACCACGGTCGTTTGGAAAACGGTTGGTCCAATGCGGGTCGATTACGTCTTGCCATCGGCCCAATGGCAGGTGGTGGATTCCGGGGTGCACTGGCCCGCCGCGGGCACCGAAGAACGCAAAACCGCCGAAAGCGCCAGCCGTCACCGGCTGATCTGGGTCGACCTGACACTGCCTCGCTAATAGGGCCCTTTGCGCCATGATCTGGCCCGCAAAACAGGCCTGACGCAATTTTCAGACGCTAACGGAAACAAACCTGTATTTTCCTAGCTCTCAGGCGGGATCGTCTCATTGACCCGATGCCGCGCAGGCGCTAGGGCCTGTGCTGTAAAACGCAAGGAGATCCTTCATGTCCAACCCCTCGCTCCTCATCCTGCCCGGAGACGGAATTGGCCCCGAAGTCATGGCCGAAGTGCGCAGAGTCATCGACTGGTTCGGTGCGAAACGCGGTCTGGAATTCGACGTGAGCGAGGATCTGGTCGGTGGTGCCGCGTATGACGCGCATGGCAAGCCCCTGTCGGACGAGACGATGGCCAAAGCGCAAGAGGTCGACGCGGTTCTTCTGGGTGCTGTTGGCGGCCCGAAATACGACGATCTGGATTTCAGCCTCAAGCCCGAGCGTGGCTTGCTGCGTCTGCGCAAGGAAATGGACCTGTATTCAAACCTGCGCCCGGCACAGTGCTTTGACGCGTTGGCTGATTTCTCGTCGCTGAAGAAAGACATCGTTGCCGGTCTCGATATCATGATCGTGCGCGAGCTGACCTCGGGTGTCTATTTCGGCGAGCCGCGCGGCATCTTCGAGGAAGGCAATGAACGTGTTGGCATCAACACCCAGCGCTATACCGAATCTGAGATCGAACGCGCAGCGCGCTCAGCATTTGAGCTGGCAATGCGCCGGAACAAAAAGGTCTGCTCGATGGAGAAGGCCAACGTCATGGAATCGGGCATCCTGTGGCGCGAAGTTGTGAACCGTGTGGCCAAGGATTACCCCGAGGTCGAGCTGAGCCATATGTATGCCGACAATGGTGCAATGCAGTTGGTGCGTGCGCCCAAACAGTTCGACGTCATCCTGACAGACAACCTGTTCGGCGACATCCTGTCGGATTGCGCGGCGATGCTAACCGGCTCGCTGGGAATGCTACCGTCGGCCTCGTTGGGTGCTCCTATGGCGAATGGCCGCCCCAAGGCGATGTACGAACCGGTCCATGGTTCGGCCCCGGATATCACCGGTCAGGGCAAAGCCAACCCGATCGCCTGTATCCTCAGCTTTGCCATGGCCCTGCGCTATAGCTTTGATCAGCTTGAAGAAGCAGATCGTCTGGAAGCCGCGATCGAGAAGGTACTGGCCGACGGTGTCCGTACTGGTGATCTGCTGGCCGATGAAGGCGTCACACCGGTTTCGACCACGGAGATGGGCGACGCCATTTTGGGCGCACTCGACGACAGCCTCTGATCGGACCCACATTCAATTGAAAAGGCGGTGCCCAGCGCACCGCCTTTTTTAGTTTCCACCGAAAATGTTGTTCAACAGATTGTTGATGGCCCGGTCCAACCCGGTTTGGTTCTTTCGGCGCTGTTGCTGAGGTTGCGCTGTTCTGACCGGTGGGTCCGGGGCCAGCATCGGCAGCGGCGTCGGCGTCATACCTTCGGTCACGCGCAGCATGGTTTCTTTCCAGATTTCCGCAGGCAAACCGCCTCCGGTCACACCGGACAGCGGCGTGTTGTCGTCATAGCCCATCCAGATGCCCGTCACGTAATCGGCCGTGAACCCGATGAACCACGCATCCCGCGCAGCCTGCGTTGTGCCGGTTTTACCCGCCACCTGCCAACCGGGCAGTTGCGCCCGTGCGCCGGTGCCTTCGGACACCACCCGCTCCATCATCCAGGTCAGTTGTTTGGCGGCTTTGTCGTTGATGACCCGCTCACCAATGCCGGTCGTCGTCACCATGACCGGGGTAACATCGCCTAACAATTTCAGTTCGGTCAGCCCATACGGTTCCACCGCCGAACCGCCATTCAGGATACCCGCATAGGCCCCTGTCATCTCGATCAACGTGCTTTCCGACGCGCCCAGCGCCAGAGCGGGGCCTTGCGCCAGATCACTATCGATACCGAATTCGCTGGCCACCGTGCGGACATTGTCCAGCCCGGATATCTCGGCCACTCTGACCGCCGGGATGTTCAACGAGTTTTTCAATGCATCTGCCAGTGTTACGCGCCCGTAAAACTTGTTGGTGTAGTTCTTGGGACACCATTGGCCAGACCCCGGAATATTCACGCAGTAGGGTTCGTCCACCACCGTATCCAGCGGTGAATACCCCAGTTCCAGCGCAGTGGCATAAACGAAGGGTTTGAAGGAAGACCCCGTTTGCCGCAGCGCCTGCGTGGCGCGGTTGAATGCGCCGGACACGCGGGTCTTGCGCCCGCCAACCATGCCGCGCACGGCCCCGTCCGCCGACATCACCACGATCGCGGCCTGCGCCTTTGATCCTTCGCGGACCTTCTCCTGAAAGATGAATTGCAGCGCTTCTTCTGCTGATTTCTGGATACGTTGATCCAGCGTGGTGCGGATCACCACATCTTCGGTCGTGTTGCGTGTAAAGAACTCGGGCCCGCTGGCCATCACCCAATCGGCGAAATAACCGCCCGCCCGCGCAGCCGCGGCTTCGGACAGTTGCGCGGGATTGCTGCGCGCACTGCTTGCTTGTGCCGAGGTCAGATACCCCTGTGCCTCCATCAGGCCAACCACCAGCCGTGCCCGATCCTGCGAACGTTGCAAGTTATTCGTCGGTGCATAGCGCGTCGGGGCCACCAGTAGACCAGCCAACATCGCAGCTTGCGAGGGGCTGACCTCAGCCGCCGAGATCCCGAAATAGCGTTGGCTTGCGGCCTCGAACCCGCGCGCACCCGCGCCCAGGAAGGCCCGGTTCAGGTAGATGGTCAGAATCTCGTCCTTGGAATACTTGACCTCCATCGCCATCGCATAGACCGCCTCTTTGGCCTTGCGCCAAAGCGAGCCCTGACGGCAATCGGACTCATAGGCAGCCTCGGATTCCCAATCACTGGGCTCATAAGGCACACCCAGGCACAACAGCTTGGCCGTCTGCTGCGTGATGGTCGACCCACCATGTCCCGACAGCGGTCCGCGCCCTTCGCTCAGGTTGATGCGCACAGCGCTTGCGACACCGCGCGGGCTGACACCGAAATGGCGATAGAACCGCTTGTCCTCGGTCGCGACGACGGCGTTCTTCAGATGCGGCGAGACGGTATCGGCGGTGATCACCCCACCAAATTGGTCCCCACGCCAGGCAAAAACTTTGCCATCCCGATCCAACAGGGTCACCGATCCGCGCGCCCGACCGTCCAGCAAGGCATCGACGTCAGGCAGAGAGGAGTAGACAACCCCAACCGCCAAAGCCAACAGCATGGCGGCCACCGCGCCCACACGCCAGGTCACACCCCAAATCAACCGCCAAATCCAACGGAACATGCGGCGAAAGAAGCCACCACCGCCACCGGACGTCTTGCGGGTTTTCTTCCGGGCGGTTTTGCGAGTCGACGTCTTGCGCGCCGTCGCCTTCTTGCCGGCGGGCTTTGTCGTCCGCTTTGTTGCAGCGGGTTTGCGCCCTTTGGAAGGGTATCTTTTGTCCGCAACAAGCGATGTCTTGCGGCGCTTGGACTCAGTCATGCTCAAACTCTGCCCGGTTATCGTTTTGAGGCACCATACCCTGCCACTGGCGCGAAGTAGAGGTATGAAATTCCGCTAACCGGCCTCTATAGTTCGCCCGATTTTTTGGCAGAAACGTTTTTTTGTGCAAAAATTGTGCACCTCACCCCCCTTTTCCCCTGCGTTCACCCGCCCTGACCGTTTCTAACAGCGGTCAGTCACGCTCTCTTTCTGCAGGTGCAAACAAACCGGTTCCGCCGGACAGGAAGAGGGGACAGACGTGAAACTGATCATTGCGACAATCAAGCCGTTCAAGCTGGAGGAGGTGCGCGAGGCACTGACCGAAGCCGGCGTGCGCGGCATGATGGTGACCGAGATCAAGGGCTTCGGCTCGCAATCGGGCCACACTGAAATCTATCGTGGGGCCGAATACGCGGTGAATTTCGTGCCCAAGATCAAGCTTGAAATCGTGGTGCCCGCCACGATGGCCGACCAAATCGTCGAGACCATCACCAAAACCGCCAAGACCGGCAAGATCGGTGACGGCAAGATTTTCGTCCTTGATGTCGAGCAGGCGCTGCGCGTGCGGACCGGGGAAACGAACGAAGAGGCGCTGTAAGCGCCGCCACTCCAAAGCATTCGAGGACTGACAATGAACCTGATGAAATCTCTCATCCCAGCCGCCGCGCTAGTCGTGCTGCCGCAGATGGGCCTGGCGCAAGAGGCCGCCGAGGGCGAAGCTGCGCTGCACACCCAGTATATTTTTACCACCCTGCTGTTCCTGATGGCAGGCTTCCTTGTCTTCTTCATGGCAGCAGGATTTGCCATGCTCGAGGGCGGTCTGGTGCGGTCCAAGAACGTGGCCATGCAGATGATCAAGAACATCGCGCTGTTTTCGATTGCCGCGATCATGTACTGGCTGGTCGGCTTCAACACGATGTACCCGGGCGATTTTAATGGTTTCTTTGCTCTTGGCGGCCCGACCGTGCTTGATGCCGTGGGTGTTGCGCCCGCGGACGCGGCGTTAGATTACGCGTCTATCGGTTCGGACTTCTTCTTCCAGCTGGTCTTTGTGGCGGCAACCGCGTCCATCGTGTCCGGTGCCGTGGCCGAGCGCATAAAGCTGTGGCCCTTCCTGATCTTTGTCATCGTTCTGACCGGTATCCTCTACCCGATCTCGGGGTCCTGGAAATGGGGCGGCGGCTGGCTGGATGCGCAGGGATTCTCGGACTTTGCCGGATCGACAATCGTCCACTCGGTCGGTGGTTGGGCAGCACTGGCAGGTGCCCTTATCCTTGGTCCCCGTATCGGCAAGTACAAGGACGGCAAGGTTCATCCGATGCCCGGTTCCAATCTGGCGCTGGCGACTCTGGGTACGTTCATCCTGTGGCTGGGCTGGTTCGGCTTCAATGGCGGCTCGCAACTGGCAATGGGCACCGTGGGCGACGTATCCGACGTGTCGCGCATCTTTGCCAACACCAACATGGCGGCGGCCGCAGGCGCGGTTGCCGCGCTGATCATGACGCAGTTGCTGTACAAAAAGCCCGACCTGACCATGGTTCTGAACGGAGCACTGGCCGGTCTGGTGTCGATCACGGCAGAACCGCTTGCCCCGACTCTATTCGGAGCATTGTGGATCGGCGCTGTGGGCGGCATCATCGTGGTCTTCGCGGTCCCGATGCTGGACAAGTTCAAGATCGACGACGTCGTCGGTGCAATCCCCGTTCACCTGTTTGCCGGTATCTGGGGCACCATCGCAGTAATCTTCTACGGTGAGGCCAACCTGGGCACGCAGTTGCTGGGCATCGCGGCCTACGGTGTTTTCACCTTTGTCGGAGCCGCAATCCTTTGGACAATCCTGAAGGCCACGGTTGGCATCCGCGTCAGCGAAGAGGACGAGATCAACGGTCTGGATATGGCGGAGCTGGGCATGGAAGCCTATCCGGAGTTTTCCAAGGGTTAAGCCTGAGAAAAACGTCCAAAAGCCGGGTGTTCGCACCCGGCTTTTTCTGCCCATCACAGCACCGTCGTCTGATCCTCGAGCAGCTTGCCCCACGCGTAGATCTCAAAACTACGGAACTCGGGCACATAGAACGGATCGTTTAAGATCAAATCGACGACGTCATATTTTGACTGTGCCTCGACGATCCACAGCGCACCGCAGAATTCGGCGTTTTCATCGGGTTTAAGACCTCCACCGATCAACAATTCAGGATGTGCCTTGGCATAGGCTACGTGCGCATCCCGCAAATCGTTCCGCGCACGGATCGAGAACATCTCTTCCACATCTTTAAAAATGACTGCCCAACGCATGTTCACCTCACTCTCGAATAACTTCGAAAACGTTATGGGCGAGGATCATCTGAACTTAGGGCCAGTCAGGCGAAATACAGCGTCCAGACTTGGGACAAAAAAAGCCGCACTGGAAGGTGCGGCTTTTGTTAGTCGATGAATGGTCGATCAAACCCCGACGTCGACGATCGCCTTGGCCAATATCGGCACGGTTGTCGCGTTCAGTCCAGCGACATTCAGGCGGCTGTCTCCAACCATATAGATGCCATGATCCACACGGAGTTTTTCGACCAGATCCGGAGCTGCCCCAAGGCGCGAGAACATGCCGCGATGCTGAGCGACAAAACCGAAGCGATCCGAACCGCTCAGGCGCTGCAATTCGTCGGCCAGCTGCTGGCGCAAGCCCAGCATGGACAGGCGGATCTCTTCCAGTTCTGCTTCCCAATCGGCGCGCAACGCGTCGTCGTTCAGGATCGTGGTCACCACGCGGGCACCGTGATCGGGCGGGAAGGAGTAGTTCTGGCGGTTCAGGAACGCCAGAGTGGACTGGTTCAGAGCCGTTTGCGTCGGGTCATCGCTGATTGCCATCAGCAGACCTGTGCGCTCGCGGTAGACACCGAAGTTCTTTGAACACGACGCCGCAATCAGGCAGCGCTTGACGGACGAGGCGACCAGACGAACTGCCTGCGCGTCCTCCTCCAGCCCGTCGCCAAAGCCCTGATAGGCGATGTCGATCATGGCAACCAGACCGCGCGCGTTGATCAGGTTCACGACCTCTTGCCACTGCACAATGTTCAGGTTAGCGCCGGTCGGGTTGTGACAGCAGCCGTGCAGCAGAACCACATCACCTGCTTTCGCAGTCTTCAGGTCCTCGATCATACCGTCGAAATCGACGCCACGGGTTTCGCCGTCGAAGTACCGGTAGGGAACGGCCTCCATCCCCAGGTAGCTCAGGATCGACAGGTGGTTGGGCCAGGTGGGGTTTGATACGAACACGCGGGCCGACGGGTTGGCCATGCGGATCATCTCAAACGCCTGACGGCACGCACCGGTTCCGCCGGGCGTCGCGACAGCGGCGATGTTGCCACGTGGAACCGAGGTGCCCAGGATCAGGCCAATCATCGCATCCGCATAGGCCGGGTCGCCCGCCAATCCAGTATAGGCCTTGCTCTCCTGCTCTTCCAGAATACGCTTTTCGGCCGCTTTCACCGCGCGCATCACCGGGGTAACCCCTTCGGCATTCTTGTACACACCAACGCCCAGATCGATCTTTTGATCGCGCGGGTCTTCGCGGTACATCTGCATCAGCGCCAGAATCTTATCGGCAGGCTGCGGTTTGAGGTGTTCGAACATCAGTTCTCTCCGGTTGCGACGGGCAGGGTCGGGAAAGCACCCCATTCAGCCCAGGAGCCGTCATAAAGCGAGTGGTCTTTCTTGCCGATGCGCTCAAGCGCAAGGCTGAGGATCGCGGCGGTCACACCTGACCCGCAGGATGTGATGGCCGGTTTCGACAGGTCCACGCCTGCGGCCTCGAAGATGGCGCGGCATTCGTCGGGGGATTTCATCGTGCCGTTCTTGTTCAGCAGCGTGCCAAATGGCACGTTGCGCGACCCCGGAATACGGCCTGGGCGCAGACCTTCGCGCGGTTCTGTCCCGGTTCCGGCAAAGCGGTCCGCAGACCGAGCGTCGATGATCTCGTGATCGGTCAACTTGGCGGCGGCAGACACCTGTGTGACATCGCGGACAAGGTGGTTCTGGACCCGAACGGTCATGTGGCGATCGCGGATCACCGGCGGCAGGTCCTCGATCTCATGCCCTTCGGCTTGCCACTTGGGCAGACCGCCATCCAGAACGGCGATGTTTTCCTGCCCCATCAGCCGGAACAACCACCAAACACGGGCCGCGGACATCAGGCCAGCCCCGTCATAGACAACGACCTGATGGCCATCCCCTACGCCCATCGCCCGCAGCCGGGACATGAACTTTTCGACCGGAGGTGCCATATGCGGCAGGTCCGAGCGGTGGTCCGAAATATCGTCGATGTCAAAGAACCGTGCGCCGGGGATGTGAGCGGCATCGTATTCGGCCTTTGCGTCGCGTCCTTGCTGTGGCAGATACCATGACCCATCCAGCACCCGCAGATCCGGGTCCTTGAGATGGGCAGCAAGCCATTCGGTAGAAACGAGGGTTTTCGGATCGTCCTGCATAAAAGCCTCCCCTAAACGCGTTTGGTTTTTCCCTATACGCGCGCGCATGCGGGTTCAAGACTGGATGGGATGATGACGCTAACAGACGCCTTGGAACCTGCGGTTCCGGGCGATTGGGGCCATGTTGGGCAAAACCGACAGACGCGAGCGCTATCAGGAACCAGACCTAAACACGCACCCGTTTTGATCGCATGCATACTGTGGGTTGCAAACACCAGAAGTAGTCATGCGCGTAAGACTAAAGCCCCGCTTAGCGGGTTTATGTCTGTGTGTAATTTATCACTCTACCAAGAGTTGAACCCAAAAAAACGCACTTTCCGCCCCAAAAAGGTCGGTTTTCCCTACGTCAATGTACCCCGGAGTATCTGTGAAAGCGCCCGAGCTGAGGCCGTGGAAACAGCCAATACAAATCGGCGCTGAAGCAAAGGAAACGGGCAATCAGGAAAAGAACAAACGCTTTCCCCGCAGTCTGTAAAATTTTAATCGGCGCGGCACATCTTTCCTAACATTTAGTAAGCGAAAGAAAAAATGCAACTTCACTAGGGTGATAGAGCAAAAACCGGGACCCTGGTGCACGTTAAAATACTCACTCTACAGGAGAACGAAATGAACACCCCTGGAATAAAGTTTGGCCTCATGACCCTGGGTCTGGCTGCCTTGATCTCACCGATAAGCGCTGCGGCGCAGGTCGCGTGCGAATCGTATACAGTAGAAGCAGGCGATACGCTGGCGACTATTTCCGAAACGGCATATGGCTCTCGGGACTACCAGATCATCTTCAACGCAAACAGAAACGTCATTGCCGGAAATCCGAACAATCTGACCCCTGGTGCCATTTTGAACTTGCCATGTGCTGACGGCCGACTGACCGCCACATCGCAGTTCAACGAAGTTGTTGAGCGAGAGGAAGAAAAAGCCGCAAAAATCAAACCCAGAAACGTTTACGAACCACCGATTCGTCTTTTAGCCGGTAACGATTGGGCGCCCTATACGGACGAAGGTCTTTCGGGTGGCGGCTTTTTGATGCGGTTGTCGACAACTGCCCTGCATCGTGCTGGCAACAAGCGCGAATACAACCAGGGTTGGGTGAACGATTTCAACTCGCATCTTTATACACTTCTACCCGCCGGAGCGTATGACATCGCCGTTGCCTGGGTTGTGCCAGATTGCGCAAAAAACCCCGATGCCATGGGCGAAGACAGCCTTTATCGCTGTAACGGGTTCTACGCATCACAGCCATTGTATGAATCGGTCGTTGGGTACTTCACACTGCCCGACAGCAAATATGCCGGCGCAGCCTCCATCGAAGAGCTGGAAGGGGCCGTATTCTGTCGTATGGACGGGTTCTTTACCAATGACCTGGAAGAGGCCGGCCTGGTCGAACCCAAAATCACGCTTGTTCGCCCCCGCACCCCGGAAGAGTGCATCGAGGCGGTCATGAACGGAACCGCGGACGCCACCGGGATGGCCATCCAGCAAGCCAATGGTGCGATTGCGGCTTTGGGTTTGGAGAACGAGGTGGTTCAGAATGAGAACTTCACCCATCTGTCCACCATTCGCCTGCTGGCCCATAAATCCAACCCGTACGGGCTGCAGTATATCTCGATGCTGAACAATGGCCTGAACGAAATGCGGCAGTCGGGCGAGTGGTACGATATCGTTTCCAGCTCGCTGTCCGAGTACAGCTCTAAGCTGCAGTCTGCGTCGAACTGATCGGTTCGTACAAAAGAACCCGTACACAGCGTGCCCTGCGCTGTGTACCACCTCGACATAAAGTCATTAGCTTTGTACCGGGGTTACAAATTTGAGTCAGATCGCCCACCCTTTCCAGCAAGCGCGCTTCCTCAGGTGACCTCGGCTGGTTGCGCATAGTGATGCATGTTCAAAAACGCAGCGCCATTCGTCCCGGCCCTGTAGCCATGCGGCAGATCGGCTGCAAAGCGCAGACCTTGCCCGGCCTGCAGCGGCACCCAATCCCCGTCGCGCAGAATCTCAAGTGATCCGTTCAGCACAAACACCTCTTCGGTCACTCCTGAGGCATGGGCTGCGGATTCGTGGCTTTGGTTTGGGGCAAGGTCGACGTGAAACGTTTCGGCGCCCAGCGCCGGATCAAAGGGAAAGACGATCTTGACCTCGATACTGCCGGGAAAGGTCACGGTCCGGAACACGCCATTGCTGCCGGTGTCGCGCAGGGCGGCTGATCCGATCAATGCGCTCAGCGGCAGTTGAAACCCTTTGGCAATCTTCCACAGCGTGGCAATGGTCGGGCTGGATTCGCCGCGTTCGATCTGGCCCAGCATGGCCTTGCTGACCCCGGTCATCTCGGCAACCCGGGACAGGCTCAGCCCCGAGGCCGCGCGAATATCCCTTAGTTTCAGCGTAATTTCGTCGGGTGCCATTTTGTCGTCTCTCGAATCCTCTTGTGCGTTATAGCGCACATGTGGTACGTGCGCTATAACGTACGCAACCCGAATATCGCAACCGGGGCAAAAGGGAAACAGCATCATGCCATTGTACCGATCCAGAACCTCTACCCATGGCCGCAACATGGCCGGTGCCCGCGGCCTGTGGCGCGCCACCGGAATGGGTGACGACGATTTCGGCAAACCGATCATCGCCATCGTCAACTCTTTCACCCAGTTCGTCCCCGGCCACGTACACCTGAAGGATCTGGGCCAGATGGTCGCGCGTGAGGTCGAGGCCGCAGGCGGAGTTGCGAAAGAGTTCAACACCATCGCTGTGGATGACGGTATCGCCATGGGTCATGACGGCATGCTGTATTCCCTGCCTTCGCGCGAAGTGATCGCGGATTCGGTCGAATACATGGTCAACGCCCACTGCGCTGATGCGATGGTCTGTATTTCGAACTGCGACAAGATCACCCCCGGCATGCTGATGGCCGCGATGCGCCTGAACATCCCGGCGATCTTTGTCTCGGGCGGGCCGATGGAGGCGGGCAAGATCGACATTGCTGATTTGGACGCCAAGAAAATCGACCTGGTGGACGCGATGGTCGCTGCCGCTGATGACCGGTTCACCGATGAGCAGGTTCAGCATATTGAAGAAAACGCCTGTCCGACGTGCGGGTCATGTTCGGGCATGTTCACTGCGAATTCGATGAACTGCTTGGCCGAGGCACTGGGACTGGCGCTGCCGGGGAACGGTTCCACGCTCGCAACGCATGCCGACCGTAAAGAGCTGTTCCTTGAGGCCGGTCGCCGGATCGTTGAGATCACCAAGCGTCACTATGATCTGGACGAAAAAGGCTTCCTGCCACGCGAAATCGCAACGTTCGACGCGTTCGAGAACGCAATGTCGCTGGATATCGCCATGGGCGGTTCGACCAACACGGTGTTGCACCTGCTGGCCATCGCACATGAGGGTGAAGTGCATTTCACCATGACCGATATGGACCGCCTGAGCCGTCAGGTGCCGTGTCTGTGCAAGGTCGCGCCCAACACTGAGAATGTTCATATGGAGGACGTGCACCGCGCCGGTGGCATCTTCTCGATCCTCGGTGAACTCAGCCGCGCCGGACTGCTGCACGAAGATTGCAGCACCGTGCATTCGGCCACGATGGGCGAAGCGATTGCCAATTGGGATATCAAGGTCGCCAACAACCCCGCAGCGCAGGACCTGTTCAAGGCCGCGCCCGGCGGCGTACGCACGACGCAGGCGTTCAGCCAGTCGAACCGGTACAAGGAACTGGATACCGACCGTGAAGGCGGAGTAATCCGATCCAAGGAGCACGCGTTCAGTCAGGATGGCGGTCTGGCGGTTCTGTTCGGCAACATCGCGCGCGAAGGCTGTATCGTGAAAACGGCAGGCGTTGATCCCAACAGCCTGACATTCACCGGCTCTGCCTATGTCTGCGAAAGCCAGGATCAGGCCGTGAACGACATCCTAACCGGCAAGGTCAAAGAGGGCGACGTGGTTGTGATCCGCTATGAAGGCCCGCGCGGCGGTCCGGGGATGCAGGAAATGCTGTATCCGACATCCTATCTAAAATCCAAAGGTCTGGGCAAAGCCTGCGCCCTGCTGACTGATGGGCGTTTCTCGGGTGGCACCTCGGGCCTGTCGATTGGCCACGTTTCACCTGAGGCCGCTGAGGGTGGAGAAATCGGGCTGGTCAAGCAGGGCGACAAGATCGAGATCGACATCCCCAACCGGACCATTCATCTGGCCGTGTCTGACGAAGAACTGGCTGCCCGCCGTGAAGAGCAGGACGAAAAGGGATGGGTGCCCGCCGCACCGCGCAAGCGCAAGGTATCTACCGCGCTCAAAGCCTATGCCAAGCTAGCGACAAGTGCCGCGAAAGGTGCCGTGCGCCAAGTCTGACGAAGCGGTTTCCAAACCACCCAATCTGCAATAACTTCAAAGGTCTCGCTAGTTCGTTTAGCGAGACCTTTTTCTTTTGTATTCAACGACATCTATAACACAATCGGTGAGAAGCATGACATTCTGGCGCCCGCATAACGGTATCCGTGTCAAAGCCATCGGCTTGCATTGGCGGGGGGACCGCCTTCTTGCTGCCGAAGTCCCAAATGACGACGGTCGCATCAAGGGTGTTCGTCCTTTGGGCGGATCGGTCGAATTCGGCGAAACATGGCGTGACGCGCTGAAACGTGAGTTCCGGGAAGAACTCGATGTGACGGTTGAAGTCAGTGGGCAACCGCTGGTGATCGAGAACCTGTACCAGCATGAAGGGCATCAGGGGCATGAGATCATCTTTGTGGCCGAGATTCAGTGCCCCGAGCTTTTGAACTGGCCCGACGCGCCGATTTCATTCACCGAAGACAATGGCCTGAATTGGACGGCAAGATGGTTCAGTCTGGATGCTCTGGATACCGGCGGCCCAGAGCTATACCCGACCGGCCTGAAAGAGTGCCTGATCGATCGCTGACCCGTTCGCCTAGTCGCCCAGTTTGGCGTGAACCTCGTCCAGATCAATCTCACCGATTGGCATCTTGTTGCCCGGGTTTTCAAAATCGTATTTGAACAGTTCGAAATCGTGTTTGTAGATTTCGTAGACTAGGTGCATCGACAGGTCGTCAAAGTAGTCCTCGACCGGATGCGCGCGTTTTGGCCCGTGGCCTTCGGATTCATTGAATCGCGGGATTTCGGACAGGTTCACGGCGTGCGGTGTCTCTAACCGATCAAGGACACTTTGCATTCCTTCATTGAACTGCTCAGTCCAGAAAATCTGATCGTACTGCCCACCATTCACGATGAAGGTCGAGACATGGCCGGACATGGCCGACCAGTGAATGTCAGGGTCCATCGGACGCCGCCAGCGGATCGTATCACGTGCAAACAGTAAAAACCGGCGGAAACTGGCGACCTGATCGAACTCACCCTTGCCATCGTCTCCGCCAACTTCGATCCCGTAGTTATAGATAAGCGTGGGCACCAGATTGCCCCGATACCGCTTGCCGTTGCGCTGAATGCCGCAGATCTTGTCGAAGAACGAGCTTAGAATTCGGGTGTAGGGATTGCGAACGCATGTAAACGCCAGGGATTTGTGGTCCCGCACATTGCCCGAGATCTGATCCTGACTTGGACCGAAGGCCCATTTGTGCATCCCGTCCTTTGCGTCATGGATATCACCGTCAAAAAACTGCCCGTGATCCGAATAAAACATGATCTGACCAATGGTCGAACAGGCGCATTTCGGCACCACACGGTAAACCATGCTTTCGCTCTCGGTCATCCATGTACCGGGAAAACCCATCTGCTGTGCCTCCTTTGCTGATCTGGTCTCAAAATTGACGCGCCAGCATTTGAAACCAAAAAACCAAAAATATTCTATTTATTCAATCGCTCATCCTCAGTATCACGGTTGGAAACGGGCAGAAACGGAAAACAATAGGCCGATATGGCAAGAATTGCCTACATATTGCTTTGTCACAAAGACCCTGACGCGATCATCGCGCAGGCCGAGCAACTGACCGCAGCCGGGGATTGCATGGCGATCCACTTTGACGCGCGGGCCAGTGCGGCCGCCTACGCACGCATTCGCGAGGCTTTGAAAGACAACCATAATGTCACCTTTGCCAGCAAGCGCATCAAATGTGGCTGGGGGGCGTGGTCACTGGTTCAGGCCACGCTGAATGCCCTGCAGGCCGCTGTGGATGCGTTTCCCCGCGCCACTCATTTCTACATGGTGTCGGGTGACTGCATGCCGATCAAATCGGCTGAATACATCCACGACTTTCTGAATCAACACGACGTTGATTTTGTCGAAAGCCATGATTTCCTGGAAAGCAACTGGATCAAGACCGGCATGGTTGAGGACCGGCTGATCTATCGGCACTATTTCAACGAACGCACACAGGCCAAGCTGTTTTATGGGTCGTACAATCTGCAAAAACGGTTTGGTCTGACGCGCGAGATTCCGTCAGACGTTCAGATAATGATCGGCAGTCAATGGTGGTGCCTGCGCCGCAGGACCATCGAAATGATCCTGGATTTTCTGCAAAAGCGCCCGGATGTGAAACGGTTTTTCTCGACCACCTGGATTCCGGACGAGACCTTTTTTCAGACTTTGGTGCGCCATCTGATCCCCAAGACTGAGATCGACAACCGCACGCCCACGTTCCTGATGTTCTCGGATTATGGTATGCCGGTGACGTTCTACAACGATCACTATGACATGCTGCTATCGCAAGATTACCTGTTCGCCCGCAAGATCAGCCCCGAAGCCCATGAGCTGAAGGACAGGCTGGGGCAGATGTACGCAACCGAAGGGATGACTTTTCACATCTCGGACGAAGGGCGCAACCTGTACAGCTTTCTGACCGGGCGCGGCCGGGTGGGGCGGCGCTATGCGCAGCGGTTCTGGGAGGCAGGCAATTCACTGGGCCCCGAGCGCGAAGTGTTTCTGATCGTGAGCAAGAAATGGCATGTTGCCAAGAGGTTGGTGGACCAAATCGTCTCGGAAACCGACATTCCATGCGTGGAATACCTGTTCAACGAAGAAGACACTTCTTTGCCTGATCTGGGTGGCATTGAATCGTCTCTGGCCAAGCGCTCGCGGCACAGACGCGCGGTGGCCCGCATGCTGTTTGAAAGTTTTGATTCCAACAAGCTGGTCTTGTGCGTGGATCCCGCAGATCTGGATATCATACAAGATTTCTGCTCGGTTCAGGCCCGCAGCCATGTTCTGGAAATCGAGTGCGAGTACTCCGACGATTATCTGATCGGCCACGCCCGCCGCGTGGGGTTAGCCGGAGAAAGCAGTCCTCGGGATTCCGTGGCCCGTCTGATCCCGGCGCTGCGCAGTTCACTGGTGCACGAATCCGAATTGATCCGCGAGGCAGAGTTTGACGGATACCTGCGTATCCGCGAGACCAACTCAAATATTGAGAATGAGACCGCGATTGCCGAGTTTCTGGGCGTGTCGCTGGACAAGGCGCAAGCCATCATGAGCCTTGATTATCTTTTTGCTGATTAACGCGGATCGTCCAGCGGCGCGCCGAGGCGCCGCTGGATAATTGGTTTAGATGTCGAACTTTACGCCCTGCGCCAAGGGCAGTTCAGCCGAGTAGTTCACCGTATTCGTCTGACGTCGCATGTAGGCTTTCCACGCGTCCGAGCCGCTTTCGCGCCCACCGCCGGTTTCCTTCTCACCGCCGAAGGCTCCGCCGATCTCGGCACCTGACGGGCCGATATTGACGTTGGCGATGCCGCAATCCGACCCGGCTGCGGTCAGGAACTGCTCGGCTTCGCGCATGTTCAGGGTAAAGACGCAGGAAGACAGGCCTTGCGGAACGTCATTCTGCAGCTCAATCGCATCATCAAAATCGTCATAACCCATGACATACAGGATCGGCGCAAAGGTTTCGGTTTTCACAACAGCCGTTTGGCCTGGCATTTCGACAATGGCAGGCTCCATATAGACACCAGCAGGCATACCCTCGGTCACGCGACGACCGCCGTGCACGGTGCCACCTTCGGTCTTGGCGGCCTCTAGTGCTGCGGTCATGGCCGTGCCCGAGGCTTCGTCTACCAACGGGCCAATCAGCGTGCCTTCGACCAGCGGGTTGCCGATGGGCAAGCCCGCATAGGCTTTTTTCAAACGGCCCACTAACTCCTCGCGGATCGAGTTGTGTACGATCAGGCGGCGCAACGTTGTACAGCGTTGACCGGCCGTACCTACTGCCGAGAACACAACCGCACGGACAGCCATTTCCAAATCGGCCGAAGGACCAACGATCATCGCGTTGTTGCCGCCAAGCTCCAGAATGCACTTGCCAAAGCGTTGCGCCACGATGGGTGCCACGGCGCGACCCATGCGGGTGGACCCTGTGGCCGAGATAATCGGAATGTCTTCGCTCGCGACCAAGGCCTCGCCCAGCGCTGCACCACCGATCAGCGTTTGCAGCAGATTGTCCGGCGCATCGCCAAACCGGGCCAGCGCGCGTTCGAAAATCTTCTGGCAGGCCATCGCGGTCAGCGGGGATTTCTCGGATGGTTTCCAGATCACCGGGTCACCACAAACCAGCGCCAATGCCGCATTCCACGACCACACTGCAACCGGGAAGTTGAAGGCCGAGATCACTCCGACCGGACCTGCCGGATGCCACGTCTCCATCATCCGGTGACCCGG
The DNA here is from genome assembly GCF_059612305.1 of Ruegeria sp. CDSA033. Taxonomy (NCBI): domain Bacteria; kingdom Pseudomonadati; phylum Pseudomonadota; class Alphaproteobacteria; order Rhodobacterales; family Roseobacteraceae; genus Ruegeria; species Ruegeria sp. CDSA033. Next base: position 104,452 of record NZ_JBXWQI010000013.1, read on the forward strand.
ACGTTCCGACGCAATGGTCAGACCATACAATTGACGCGAAAGACCAACCGCAAAATCGCAGATGTCGATCATCTCTTGCACTTCGCCCAGACCTTCCGAGGTGATCTTGCCAGCCTCCCAACTGACCAGAGCACCCAGATCGTCCTTGGCGGCGCGCAGTTCCTCGCCCAGCAGGCGGATCAGCTCACCTCGACGCGGTGCCGGAACAGTCCGCCATTCTTTGAACGCCGTTTTAGAACGGGCAAATATGGCGTCCATGTCGGCAACGGGTGTTTCATGCACGTCGGCCAACACGCTGCCATCAATCGGAGACGTCACTTTGAGCGTGCCGCCGGTCAGTTCGGCCTCGGTCAGATCCAGATTGGCGAGGGTTGTTTGGGCTGTCATCACGATGTCTTTCATATCTCAGGCCGCCTTGTTCTGTTCGGTTACGTCGCCGGCGCGATAGAGCCGGCCAAATTCGGTGTTCAGGAAATCGGACAGGTTCACCTGTTCTTGCCGGACAAAGCCCTTCGCAGGCAGTGCGCCGGTCCGCATCAAATCAACCACGCCCAGAACGCCTGCGGCGGTGGTGACCTGAATGGCACTCCAGATCTGCCCGTTAATCGTGCGGGCAAAGCTTTTGTTGATCAGGGATTTCTCGCGCAGCGCGCCGTCGATCATGCCCTTTGCGGTGCAATAGACCAAAACCACATCTTGGTCGGTGCGCGGCAGCGCGGTCTCAAAAATATCCTTCAACAGGTCGCGGCGATGTTCCAGGCCAAGGTCCTTCAGAAGCAATTTCAGGATATCGCAATGGCCCGGGTACCGGATCGAACGGTAAGACACCGCCCGCGCTTTGCCGTCCAGCGTTTCGGGCAAGGTGCCCAAGCCACCGGACGTGTTGAAGCATTCGTATTCCACCCCGTCATGACCAAGAAGCTCATAATCCTCCAGCGGAGCGGTCTTGACTCGTTCACCATTCACAATGGCATCGCAAGGGTTGCAGTATTCGTTGATCAGACCATCCGTGGACCACGTCAGATTGTACTTCAACGCGTTGGTCGGGTAGAGCGGCAGCGCCCCAACCCGCATGTGCAGGCTGTCGATTTCATCAAACTCCGCCGCCAGCGATGCGCCAGCAATACCAACAAAACCCGGCGCCAAACCACATTGCGGCATGAATGCGGTTTCACTGTCCTGCGCCAGTTCCCTCACGGCATTGGTGGCCGCGACGTCTTCAGTCAGGTCAAAATAATGTGCACCAGCGGCCTTGGCCGCCTTGGCAATTTTCGGCGTCAGAAAGAACGGGGCCGCCGAAATCACGGCATTGAACCCACCCAATCCTTCGGTCAGTTGCGCTTCGTCGCTCACATCGATTTGCCGGGTCGAAATGCCCTGCTTGTTCAATACTGATAACGCAGCCAAATCCCGGTCGGCCACTGTGACCGAGTAATTGGCCGATGACTTCAGCAAGATCGCGATCATCTGACCGATCTTGCCTGCTCCGATGACACAAATGTTCCAGCTCAAAACGCGCCTCCTCTTTCGTTTTTAAAAGTATGAGGCCGCTTCTGTCCGAAATGCAGGGGCAATCTTGACGAAATCGCGGTCATGCTTGTCATATTGACGATAACTTTGTCAATTCGTCGTACCACTTGTGCGAGCTTCCGTACTCGGCGGTACGATGAACGTACGTGATCACCCCATAGCAGCAACGCAATTGGCCCAATCAACAACGCCAGTGATTTTTATATTCAGATATTATACAGTGCGCTCAATTGGACCCTTTTGTTCGCGCATATCAATGTGTTCAATCGGTCCGCCCAGCGCGGGAAATTACGTCAGGCCGGTCTTTTATTCAGTATGTCCGATGGGTGCCTGACCCAAAAACAAGCTTCTGCGTTGGGTCTTTGACAATTTTCACGGCGAAGTTCAGGGGGGACAAGACGTGCCTAAAGATCCAATTGAAAGCTCACAATCATTCAATCCATCCCAAGACGATCTGAAATTGATAGATGAGGTCCTGCCATCCAAGGACCCATCAGTCATTCATTCGAAATTCGAATTCTACGAAGTATCCGAAGAGACGGTCCTGCCCTCTGAGGGTATGTTTGTGGTCCTCGGCGGCATGGTTCAGCTTCGGCAGGACAAAGCGGTTCTGGCGACCGCAGACACCGGGGACTATTTTTACGAAGAACATCTCGAAATCGAGGACATTCCCGTCAGTCTTCAGGCGCTGGCCACTCCGGGCACCCGGTTGGCCTATCTGCCCAAACACCAATGGAAGGCAATCCCGAAAAAGATCAAAGATGCCTGTGAAGATACGCTATTTGGCGATCTGGTCAGTGTGCATCTGAAGAACTATCAACAGCCGATCAATTGCTGCAGCGTGACTGCGGCAGCCCTTAGCATGTCGGCGCTTGGGTTCAGTTACGAAGTCAACGACATCTTTCGCGAATGCGGCTTGCCAACCTCGTTTGTCGTAAACGACGGAATATCGCTGGGCGAACTTTTCGATGTTGCCTGCACATTCATCCATACCCAGGACCTGCGCGATGTCATTCAGGTGCAGGCCTATTTCATGGATGAGGCCACGACATCCGTGGATCTGTTGCTTGAGGCAATAGACGAATCCAATCGACTGGGTGGGAAAAACGATATCCTTGTGGCGAACTTTCAAGTCGGTGTCGCACATGGCAAGGAAAACATGCCGGGCGGCCATTTCGCCATAATCGCAAAGTGCAACCCAAGCACCGGCCTTGTTCACATGATGGACGTTCACCCGGAAAAGTACGGCAAGCTATGGGTGACAACAATTGATCGACTGTGGGCCGGGATGACCGACCGCGATGGAACATCGATGCGATCACGGGGGATGCTGCGGTTTTCGGCGCTAGACGCTGTCAAAACATACCTGCAAACCCTGAAGCAGGACTGCAATTATGTCGACAGTACGGAATACTTGGCCAAAGACCCCAAAATGCGGCGGAACCTGTTCCGGCGGGCCAGCCCGAACATGAATTCGATGGGCGTTCTTGCCGAAAGCCTGGCCATCCTTGGGGATGAACAGGTTGACGAGGATAAACTGCTGAGGGCAACGCAAACCGATCTGGCCGAGGCGCTTAGCCGCGTGTCGACAGCGCGGCAAATGCACGCGATGGCGCAACGGTACCTCAGTCAGGAACCGGACGTGCATCTGGGCAGCACTTTCCGCAGCTATACCAATCGTTCGGACAAAAGCATCAAATCTCCTGAAGACTGGTTCCACCACCAATTGCTTAGCCTGAACGATGACAAAGGTCGTCATCTGATGATCAATATCGATTTCAACAAGGTACTGGGGTCTGAGGTCATTCGCCCCCCAAAAAACGCGTTCCGCGAAACGGCCCTGTTGGAGGAGTTCTGGTGCCTGTGTATCGCATATAAAGAGGCCACCGATATGGTGACGGTTTTGGACATGAGTCCCGCAACCTCACAAGTGTGGCAAGCGCCGCGCGGACATTTGTTCCGCGGTCTTCGGGACATTACGAAACCTGCGTTGCTGGTAATCGAAGAACGTGAAGCCCCCAAAGATCCGTCCGACGTGGACCATATCACCGAAAAAAACCCGCTTGTTCTGTTTTATGCGGATGAAGACCCCTGGTCCTACATGCTGCGCAGTATTCTGGCCAATATCGGCATCACCGACATCAAGCTGGTTGATGTCGAGGGGCACGGGGCAAATGTCATGAAAATGCGCAGGCAACTGATCGCAAGAACCGGCAAGGAAACGGTTCCCTATCTGTTTTTCCAGAATGTGTTTCAGGGCACGCGCAAGGACATCGTAGACAGAATCCTTAATGGTCAATTTCAAAAGGACATCAAGAAGGCCGGATTGCCGGTTCTGCTGCGCAATGAATCTCCCAGCCTGGACAAGAACATCTTTGGCTATCCCAAGGGTGGGCTGACCGATGCCCCCAGCGAGAAACGCAACGTATTGCTGTGTGCCTGCGGATCTTCTGCCGCAGACAAGGTGCCGCAACTGGTGAAGAAAATTACCGCCGCTGGCCACAACGTGAAACTGATCCCTTCAGTGTCCGCTGAAAGGTTCTTTCGCGATATTGAGATTGAAGCGGATGTCGAGATTGAAAGGGGGTATGAGCCCGAGAAGGTCGAGGACTATATCTCTCACAACGACTATTACCGCGACGACGACGAATGGAACTTCCGCTACACTAAGTTTGGCATGCCGCTGCGCGCCTCGCATCTTGCGTTGTGCGATTGGGCCGACTGCGTGATCGTGGCGCCCGTGACCTGCAATACAATGGGCAAGATCGCCAATGGGATTGCCGACAACCTTCTGACCTCGGTCTTTGTCGCCTGGCAGTACCGGAACAAACCGGCGATCCTTTGCCCGGCGTGTAACACCAACATGTGGAACAACGTCACAACCCAAAGGAATGTCGAAAAGCTGCGCGATCTGGGTGTTGATCTGGTCGGTCCCCGCAAAGGGCGGCTGTCGAACGGCATGATGGGGATCGGTATGATGGCTACCCCGGACCAGATTATGGAAGTTCTGGACGAAGCGTTCGAGGAACTAGCCGATCAGGAGCACAACATCTGCAAATGGGCGCAAGAAGCCGCAGCTTCGGATGAGTTCGCGCAATGGCGCCGTGTTTTCGACGCGATTGAAAACGGGATGGCCGGGATCGACATCGTGGATGAGCACAATGGCGATACGCTGTTGCATTACGCAGCTGGCGGCGAAGGTGAGTTGCATGAAAACGGAAAGGGCTTAGGCAAACCTGACATTGAGGCCGCGCAAGAGCTGATACGGCGCGGCATCAACGTGAATGCGACCAACGACCATGGGTTTACCAGCCTGCACGTGGCGGTGATGAACAACTCGGTTGATATGGTCAAAACACTGTTGGCCGCAGATGGCATTGACGCAAGTTCGTGCATCCACTTCCTGCAAAGCCCCAAAAACGCCGAGGACGTCAATGAAGCCAAAATCTCGAGTAAAGTGCTGGCCATGCTGGATGACTGGGCCAACAGCCACACGCTTGCGGAGATCGAGGAGGAGAGCGAAGACGATGTCGTAGATGACCGTGAACGTACCTATCTCTACTTCACCTATGGCTCGTTAAAGAAAGGCTTCCCGAACCATGAGGCCCACACAGATGTGCTGGATGATTTCGTTGGCAAGGCCGTGACCCGACAGCGAATGCCCCTGATCGTGCCGCATGAGCCGCATTGCGACAATCCGAATTGTGGTTACCTGCATCGGATGGCCACGCTGGTCGACCAGAAAGGCCGTGGCAAGCCAATTCGTGGAGAGGTGTATCGGGTGACTTCGTCCGGTATGAAAGAACTCGACAAGCTCGAAGGTTTTCACGGACCCGGATCACCTGAGAACGTCTACGTCCGTAAGCGGATCAACGTGCTGATCGAGGGCGTAATGAAACCCGCATATGCCTATGTGATCGCGCAGCCCACCAAGTATCTGGATCAGTTGGAGAAAGGCGCAGCCGGGGTTGTCGGGGAATACACGCTGGACATGGCCACAGGCACATTAAAACCCGGGTGGCAGCCACCCGCCTAGTTTTGAACCTGTATCCCGACCTCATCCTTAGGGCTGTCCTTGAGGCTGAGGTTATAGGCCGTGATGATCACCATGCACGACAGGACAAAGGGCCAGAAACAGGCCTTGGGAATCAGGTTGTCTTTATAGTGGATGAACCACAGGGACGGCACGGCCTCGGCTGCAAAGAAGTAGGTGTTTACCGACACTGCCAGCAGCAGGAAATACATCAGGAAAAAGAACGATTCCATGTAGATCACAGGAGATCCGGCGAAGCCTTCGCGCAATTGCACATGCGCCAGCAGGATCACGAAAAACAAGACTGAGCAGGTGCCGATAACGCTGGACGTACTGAAATCGTGCCGTTCCACCAGATTGGGGCGTCGCGTGACTGTCATGACAGCCCCGAACAGCAGCATCGTCACAACAATCAGCGGGATCATGTGGACGATAAAAGCATTCGCAAAGTTCCGTTTGATGACGAAATTATAGTGCAGTTCAGGCAGGTTGGTCTGATATTCGTTCTTGCCAATGCCAAGGGTCGTATCCAGATCGGACAGCCGGTAGTCGAAATAGGTGTTTTCACGCTCCCACGTTCCCATGACGATCCGGTTGTCGATGCCAAAGATATCGTTCGGCCCCGTGGCCGGATAGGCCGAAAAGTCAGGGATTAGAGCCACATTTACGTCAAACTCGCCCGGCCAGAAACGGACCCAGACGGTTTTGTGGTCAAACGGATAACTGGTATAGTCAAAGGCCTGGCGCAAGGTCTGTTCAAAATACCAGCCGATCAACTCGGACCCGCCCTCATCTATCCTGTAGGCTTCTTCAATCAGGCCACTCGCTGCCTCGGCAGCTTCCGGCAGGATGAACCCCACTTCGCCTTCGGCTGGTTTGATGGCGTCATGCACACCGTCCTCATAATGCTGCCAGATATAGCCGCTGACATGCACATCACTGGCACCGGTAAAACTGAAGGATTTGATAAATATGCCAGTTTTGACCTGATAGCCTGGCAAATTTGGAAGGTCTTGCAGGTAAGCGTCGACCGACGCCTGATCTGGCAGTTGCGTCGGATCCTCGTCGAAATGGTTCAGTTCAATCCAGAGTTTGAACAGAACAAGGGCCAGACCCAGCGTAACAAAACCCGAGATCAGCCAGACTTTCTTTTCTATACTCATTCAGCCCCTCACCTGATTAGTCCAGCGGCCCGACCAGCGATTGCCTGATGCCCAGGTTCTGAAACCGCGCCTTCAATTCATCGAACCCTTCATGTGCCGTCACAGGAATGCCCCAACCCCCGCATTCAGCCAGTGTTCGAGCCTGCAGGATCGACAGATCAACCATCGGCAAAGGCTCATCCGCTGTGAAATCGGCCAAGGCATCTGCGTACCGCGTGGCTTCGTCCCACTGCTTGCGCGCCAGCATGACGGCAGCGGCATCCGTATAGAAATGCAGGTGGCTATGGCCAACACAGCCTTCGGCGATGATCTTCTCGCCAAGCTTTAGGTTTTCATCCTGCGCAGTTGGGTCCTCTTCGGCCATGGCTAGGGCGGACAGCGCTTTTGGTCCGACAAAATTCCGACCGTGCTCAAGGGCAATGTCGACCGCGCGGCGACCGGTTTCGCGCGCCTGTTCCAGCTGCCCGGCATAGACCTGTGTGCGGGCAAGATGTTCAAGCGCCTGCGCCTCGAGGCGTTTTGCACCAACACGGTTTGCGATCTCGGCAGACAGGGTGAAGGCGTCCAGCGCCTGATCTATTTCTCCTAAAAAGGTGTGCGCAACGCCCAAACAGGTCTGCGCAACGCATTCCGGAACAAAGGCAAAATACTTCTGTGACACCTCAATGGCTTCCTGCGCATCCAGCTTTCCTTGCGCTATTTCGCCGGTATAACTACGCGCGACGCTCAGATTGTGCAGGTTTGCGGCCAAGTCACGGACCAAACCCTTTTCCCGCGCCCGTTCGACCGCCTGCGTGTAGAACCCCGTTGCGGTCTGCATCGTGGCATTCATGAAATTGGCGTCGCCAAATCCACTGAGCGCGCCAACTTCAAGTCGTGCGGATTCAAGCTTTCTGGCCAGTGTTAGAGCCTTTTCATTACTCTCAAGCGCCTTTGTCACCTGCCCCAGCGGGAAGTATACATTGCCGCGCACATAGTTGATCTGGGCAATGTCGCGGTCAGACCCGCAGCGTTCTGCGGCTGCCTCGGCAATATCCAGACTTTCCAGTGCTTCCTGATACAGGCTGGCCTGCCGCGCAGCCTGCGCCAAGCCGATTTGTGCACGGCAGATTTGTTCATCCGTTTCGGCCAGTTCTGCGGCCTCTTTGAATTCACGCAGGGCATCATTGGACAGGCCTTGCAACCGGTGCGTCTCACCCCGGGCGCAGAACAGATCAAAGCGAACCCCTGCGGGTGCTGGCAGTTCCAGCCCCCGTTCGATCAACGGGCTGGCATCGTCGAACTGAAAAACCTGTATCAGCTTGTCCGCGGCTTCCAGATAAGCCTGGGCCGCATGGGTTGCACCCGCGCGATCCAGATGCTGTGCCCGCAGGGTGGCGTCACGGTCCTCAAACCAACTCGCGGCCTGACGATGCAGGCGCGCGCGTTCAGATTTCACCAAAGTTGCATAGGACCCGTCGCGGATCAGCGCGTGGGCAAACATCAGATCGGCCTCAGCCTCGCGGATCAGGGCCGAGCGGATCAGGGTCGAGGTATCCAGATGCCCTTCACCCAGAACAAAGTTTAAAACTTCGGGCGAGAACCTCTGCCCCAGCACGGATGCCGCCTGAATCGACGTCCGGCTGGTCCGGTCCAGCGAATCCAGACGGGACTGAACAATGCCCTGAATGCTGCCGGGAACGGATTCCTGTTTCAGCACATCGATATTGCGCAATAACTGTTCAAGAAACAGCGGATTGCCCCCGGCGCGTTTCACGCAGGCGTCTAACAGTTCAGGATCGATCCCGGTGAACTCTTCGACCAGTTGTCGGGCCTGTTCGTCCCCCATCGGCGCCAGTTCCAGCTTGGAAATCAACGCACCATCCGTCGCAAGTTGCCATTCGCGGTCAATCGGATCGCCTTCCACACGGCTGGTCATCAGCAACACGCAGGGCAGATTGCGCGTCATCGCCGCGATATGGGCGCAAGCGGTCAGGATCTCGGGTGAAGCCCAGTGGATATCCTCGATATGGATCAACAAAGGCGTTTCCTGGCTGCGGGCCGAGATCAGGTCGTCGATGACCTGACGCCGCCCCCGCAGACGGGTTGCATTGTCCATCACCGCATAGACCTCGGCCAGACCGGGGTCTTGTTCAAGCTCAAGCAGCGCATTCAGATGCGCGGCATTCGCCGCTGTTACCCAACCCTTGCTAATTGCATCCTTCGCGACAGATGCACAGGTTTCCGTATCATCCGTCGGCTCCAGCCCCAAAATACTGCGTGTCACGGATTGGATGGCTGAATGCCCCTCGCGCGCGCCGAAATCCATGACCACGCCATTGTGGATGGAATAAGACAGGCTGTCGGCCAGCTCGGCCACCTGTTCGGACAGGTGCGTTTTGCCAATGCCCGGCTCGCCCAGTACGATGTGGACCTCTCCCTTGCCGTGCCGCTGGCATCGATCGAACGTTGCCGAAAATAGGGACAGCTCTCGCTCGCGGCCCACAAAGCGATGCCGGCGCGACCGGATGTTGCGCGCCATCCGGTCCAGCCGCCACAGCTCAACCGGATCACCAAGGCCTTTGATCGCCTTTTCGCCCATCGTCTCACCAACAAAAAGCGGCCCTAACGCACGCTGAATGTCATGTGAAACCAGAGTTTCCCCCGGCGCTGCCATGTCGGTGATGCGCGAGGCCAGGTTCACACCATCACCGGTCACGGTGTATTCCGTATGCGCCTGACTGCCTGTCGTACTGGCAATGACCTGCCCTGATGCAATCCCGATATGGCAGGTCAGCGGCGGGTTCAATCCGGGCAGAACCGTGTGAATTTCCAGCGCTGCCCGTGCGGCCCGTTCGGTATCATTCGTGTGCGAGATCGGCGCACCGAACACGGCCATGACCGCATCGCCAATATGCTTGTCGATCCGGCCACCGTATTTTTCGACGACTTTGTCCACTCTGGTAAAAAACGCGTTGAGCAGCGCGTGCATGTCTTCGGCATCCAGTTCGCTGGTCAACCGGGTAAAACCGGTCAGATCGGCGAACATGACTGTCACCTGGCGCTTCGCAGGCTCCAGCGATTCCTCAGGCTGAAATGGCGGGGCGGTTTCGAACGTCTCAAGCTCGGCAATCGCGCGTAAAAGCCGCCGGCGGTCGCCGACAGCAGTGACTCCGATTTCGATCAGGTCTTCACCCGTCAGATCGGGTAAAATTCCAAAATCAATTTTGTTATCCAAAAAGGCTTGCGCGTAGTCAGATAGTCCAAGTGCGCTTAGCCAGTCCCTAAGGTCCTGAGACATTTCGCCCCTCTGAAGCCCCCAACTCCAAAGACAGACGTAGCACAACAAACCCGGATGAGTCTGCAAAGTTTGAATATTTTAATGTATATGCACACCCAATTGCCCGCGTGACGGGCAATTGGGTCTTTGGAGTTAGGTCTCGGCCTCTAGCCCGTCCGTCGACAGATCGTCCAGTTTCGGCATCAACCGCAGCAGCTCGCTTGCATATTCGGTCTGCGGATTGGCGAAGAGTTCGTTGGTTTCTTGAAGTTCAACCACCTTGCCCTGCTTCATCACGGCCACTCGGTCGCACATTTGACGCACCACCGGCAGATCGTGGCTGATAAACAGCAGCGTCAGACCCAGATGCTCCTGCAAATCCTTCAGGATGTTCAGGATTTGCGCTTGAATGGACACGTCCAAGGCGCTGGTCGGTTCGTCACAGATCAGGAACCGCGGCTGCGTTGCCAGCGCGCGGGCAATCGAGATCCGCTGTCGCTGACCGCCTGAGAATTCGTGCGGGAATTTCAGCCCGGCCTCATGGCCCAGCCCGACCTGATCCAACAGTTCGTCTACGCGGCGCTTGATGTCGGACCCTTCCATCAGCTTGTGATGGCGGATCGGTTCGGCCACGATATCGTCTACCCGCATCCGGGGGTTCAGCGACGAATACGGGTCCTGGAAAATCATTTGGATGTTCTTGCGATACGCATCCAAAGCGGCCCTGTTGGTCAGATCACTGACCACCTGACCGTCAAAGGTGATCGTACCGCCATCAACCGGGTACAGTCCTGCGATCATCCGCGCGATGGTGGACTTGCCCGAACCGGATTCACCCACGACCCCGAATACCTCACCCGCACGAATGTCGAAGCTTACGTCGTCAACGGCGGTGAAATAAGTGCGGTCCCACGGCAGCAAGCCTTTGCGCTGCAGGAACTTCTTGGTCAGATTGCGAATCTCGAACATCGGTTTGCTGGTGTCATTGTCCACCTTGGGCCAGTGCCGGGCCATATCCTCGATGGCAAAACGGGTCTCTCGCCCGCCATAGCTGATCTGCGGAAAGCGGTGCAGTTTCAGAGTCGGGCGCGGAACAGCGGCGATCAGCGACTTGGTGTATTCGTGCGTGGGCTGACCCATGACCTGAGACGTCGGGCCAGTTTCCACCACCTTGCCCGCATACATGACCGTCACCTTGTCCGTGGTATCCGCGATCACGCCCATGTCGTGAGTGATCAGGATAACGCCAACCTGCCGTTCCAGCGCCAACTCTTTGATCAGGTCCAGAATCTGCGCCTGAACGGACACGTCCAGCGCCGTCGTCGGTTCATCCGCGATAATCACGTCCGGCTCGGTACAAAGCGCTAATGCGATGACCACGCGCTGCCGCATCCCGCCCGAGAACTGGTGCGGATATTGGTCCAACCGCGTGTCCGGATCGGGAATGCCCACCCGGTCGATCAGATCACGGGCACGCTGGTTCGCCTCGGCATCCGTTCCGCCCAGATGGGCCTGGATCGTCTCGGTCAGTTGCTCACGCACGGTGAACAGCGGGTTGAGCGACGTCAGCGGGTCCTGGAAGATCATCGAGATTTTCTTGCCACGCAGGCCGCGCATTGCGACAGCATCCAGACCGCTGATCTGGTCACCGCTCAGTTTGATGGTGCCGCTGGCAATCCGGCCGGGCCGGTCCAGCAGACCCATGATGGCCGCTCCGATTGTGGATTTGCCCGCACCAGATTCGCCCACCAGACCGTGGATCTCGCCCGGTTCAACGGACAGGTCCACGTGGTCCACGGCGGTGAACAGTTGGCGGCGCGTCGGGAATTCGACCGTCAGGTCGTTGATCGTCAGAAGGCTCATGTAATCACCGCAGCTTGGGGTTCAGCGCGTCGCGCAGCCAGTCGCCCAGCAGGTTGACAGACAGGGCCAGCGCCAGAAGGGTGCAGGCCGGGAAGAACAGGATCCACCACTCACCCGAGAACAGGAAGCCCTGTCCGATACGGATCAGTGTTCCCAGCGACGGCTGGGTCGGCGGTGCACCCACGCCCAGAAAGCTGAGCGTTGCCTCGGCAATAATCGCCAGCGCCAGCGAGATCGTGGCGATCACCAGAACCGGGCTGAGGACGTTGGGCAGAATATGGCGGAACATGATCGGAATTGGCCCGCGCCCGATCAGACGGGCGGCCTGTACGTATTCCTTGTTCTTTTCCACCAGCGCAGCGCCGCGTACGACCCGTGCAAATTGCACCCAATCAGACAGGGCAATTGCGATGATGAGAACATAAATCGCCATTTCGTTGCGATATTCGGGAGGCGTGACGCCCTTGGCGATACCAAAGATGAGCATCGCAACCAGAATGGCCGGGAAGGTCAGCTGCACATCGGCAATCCGCATGATGAGCGTCTCGACCCAACCGCCAAAATACGCTGCAACCAGCCCAAGGATGACACCTATGATCAGCGCCAGCATCACGGCTGACACGCCGACAAACAATGAGATGCGCATGCCATATAGAATGGTCGAGAATACGTCGCGTCCCTGATCGTCGGTCCCCAAAAAGAAGGTTTCCTGCGTAAAGGCATTGGGCGTGCCCGGCGGCGTAAAGCCGTTCATCAGGTTCAGCGATGCCGGATCAAACGGATTATAGGGTGCGATGACCGGGGCAAAAACGGCGGCCAGCAAAAGGATCAGCACCACCAGTGAGGCGATCAGGGCAACCGGAGAATGCCGGAAGGACCACGCAAAATCGCTGTCCCAGAACTTGGCAAATCGCGATTTGGTTGGGGCGGTCGGGGTTTCGATGGTATCGGTCATGTGGCCCTCGCGTCGACACGCAGGCGCGGGTCAATGGCATAATAAAGAAGATCGACGATCAGGTTGATCGAAACGAACATGACCGAAATCAGCATCAGATAAGCGGCCATGACAGGGATATCGACAAACTGGATCGCGTTGATGAACAGCAGGCCAACGCCAGGCCACTGGAACACCGTCTCGGTGATGATGGCGAACGCGATGATCGAGCCCAGCTGCAGACCGGTGATCGTGATCACGGGAACCATAGTGTTCTTTAGCGCGTGGCGGAAGTTGATCACCCGGTCCGACAAACCGCGAGCGCGTGCAAACCGGACATAATCGGCGCGCAACACCTCAAGCATTTCCGACCGGACCAGGCGCATGATCAGGGTCATCTGATACAGACCCAGCGTAATCGCGGGTAGGATCAGCGCCTTGAGGCCAGAAGTCGTCAAGAAGCCGGTGGACCAGTTGCCAATCATAACGGTCTCGCCCCTCCCGAAGCTGGGTAAGAGGTCTAATTCAACCGAGAAAATGTAGATCAATAAGATCCCGATCAGGAAAGTCGGTAGGGACACCCCGATCAGGGAAACGGTCATGATGACATTCGCAGCAATCCCTTGTCGTCGAATGGCTGTGAACACGCCCAGCGCAATCCCCATGGTGATTGCCAGAAAGCCGGAAACAAAAGCCAGTTCCAGTGTGGCCGGCGCGCGCTCGGCTATGATGGTCGAGACAGGACGTCCCTGACGATAAGACACACCGAAATTGCCTTGAACGGCATTTTTCAGGAACTTGTAGTACTGAACCGGAAACGGCTGATCCAGCCCCAGTTCAGCCCGCAGCCGGTCGATATCGGCTTGCGTACGTTCCTGACCCAGCATGTTGTCGATCGGATCGCCGACAAACCGGAACATAGAAAATGCGACCAGACCCACGACCAGCAGTACGATCACGGATTGGAGCATCCTTCGGACGATATATGCGAACATTCACTTTCCCCATTGATCCGCTTCTCTATGCACGGGTCGGCTAAATGGTCAAGGTATCGCTAACGGGATGGTATCAGAGCGATCCTTATTTCCTGCGTCATCGGCTTTGAGCAGGGTACGATGCGGATTGGCGGTGCCGAACCGGTCCTCGCCAATCCAATGCTAAAACGTCTTCAGTTTACGGTCACCCAGCGCAGCAAAAAGAAGTTGTCGGGGCGCTGTGTCAGCTCGACATTGCTGCGCGTGCCCCAGACCAGTGGCTGCACATACATGGGCACATAGACCTGTTCGTCCTGAATGATCTTAGCCACTTCGTCCAGCATGGCCTGACGCTTAGTCTCATCCAGCTCGGATTGGATGGCAGGCAGCAGTTCATCCACGCGTGCGTTCGAGAAGCCGCCGAAGTTCCAGCTGCCCAGCTTTTTCTCTTCGTTCGGGGTCGCGACAAGGAACCGGACGGGATGCTCGGCGTCAAATGTGCCCGGGCTCCAACCCAGCAGATACATGTCATAGTTATCTTCACGCAGCTCAGGCCAGTAGTTGCGCACGGGCATCGCTTCCAGCTCAGCCGAGATCCCGATCTGGGCCAGCATGCTGACCACAGCCTGACAGACGGCTTCGTCATTGAGATAGCGGTCATTGGGACATTTCAGTCCGAATGAGAACCCATCGGCATATCCCGCCTCGGCCAGCAGAGCCTTGGCACCCTCAACGTCAAATGCGGGACGTTCGGCATGGGCCGCAGAATAGCCGCTCATGGCTGGGCTCACCAATTGCGAGGCCGCTTCGGCATTGCCGCGCATGATGGTGGCCAGAATGGCATCGACATTCACCGCCTGCGCCACTGCCTTGCGGACGCGCGGATCGCGGAACGGGTTAGGCTTGCCCTCATCGTCTGTGTATTTCAGCGTCTCAGCCTCGTGATCAAAGCCCAGCATGATTACGCGCGCCTCGATCCCCTTGATGACTTCGACATCACTGTCTTCCTGCAGGCGCGCCACGTCCTGGATTGGCACCGGGTTGATCATATCCACATCGCCCGACAATAGCGCCGCAACGGCGGTCGCAGGGTTCTGGATCGGGTTAAACTCGGCGCGGGTGATGTTGTGTTCGACGTCACCCCACCAACCTTCGTGGGGTTCTAGTACGGTTTTCAGGCCCGGCTCACGCTCGGTGACCTTGAATGCACCGGTGCCATTGGCATTGATCGTCGCATAGTTGCCAGCCTCTTTGTCTGGGACGGCGGCATCATTCGCCTCGGTCCAGCCTTGATCCATAATCATCCAGTTGGCAATCGAAGACGGGAACAACGGGTTCGGCGCGGTCGTCATGATATCGACAGTATAATCGTCGACCACGATCACCTCACTGACCGGTGCAAACCAGCTGCGGGTATCCGCAGCCTCGCCCGAGGCGCGCTGATAGCTGAACAGAACGTCCTGCGCATCAAAGGTACTGCCGTCGTGGAAGGTCACGCCCTCGCGCAGCTTGAAGCGCCAACCGTCGCCTTCGCCAATCGGCTCCCAGCTGACAGCCAGGGCGGGCTGAACGCTCATGTCCTTGTCGCGCCGGACCAGTCCTTCGTAGACGTTATTGAGAAATCCCAGAACCGGGGCCGAGTTGACCGCGTGCGGGTCCATGGTTTGCGGGTCGGTGGTCGAGGCCCATTTGAAATCTGCGGCCTGAACACTGGTGGCAGCCAGCATCGCAATGCCAATGGCGCTGTTCCTGAGGATCATTGTTATGTCTCCCTGTTTCTGTGGCCGAGTTTTCTTGGTTTTTGCCGCATGCGCAAGGAAATCCCAGATCGCAGCAAAAAACAGGGCGCAAAAATCGCGCCCTGTCTGATCGTCAAAGGTTTTGACTTACTTAATGGTGAAGTATTTGACCTTGGGCTGGTCTTCGGCATCCACGTCGATACCCACACCGTCGGCCATGCCCCAGTTCAGAACCTGGTGATGAATGGGGATGTAAAGCGCTTCGTCCTGCACCACACGCCAGATATCGGCGATATCGGCATTCCGGGCATCCAGATCGGTATTCGAGGCGAGCGACTTGATCTTCGTGTCCAGCGCGTCGTCCTGATAGCCGGTGCCGTTCCATGTGCCGATGTCGTCTTCGCGACCGTGGACAAGGAAGTTGAAGATGTATTCCGAGTCATATGTCGGAACACCCCAACCCAGCATGTAGAAATCTGTCTTGCCATCGGTGATCAGCGGGAAGTGCTGCGCCTTGGGCTTTGCGTCCAGATTCACGGTCACGCCGATCTGGCCCAACATCCCAACGGCCGCCTGGCAGATTCCTTCATCGTTGATGTATCGATCATTCGGGCAGTCCAACCGGAGCGAGAAGCCATCGGCATAACCTGCCTCTGCCATCAGTTCCTTGGCCTTTTCCAGGTTAGTGGCGGATTCGCCGTCCATCGCTTCGGTCCAGCCGTTCACGAAAGGCGGTGCGATCATGCCCGCAGGCTGCGATTGGCCGCGCATCACGACCTGCTTGATCGCATCACGGTTGATCGCCATCGACATCGCCTGACGCACTCGCACATCGGCCAGAGGGTTCTTGCCGTCTACGTTGTCTGCTTCGAGATCGTCCGCACCCTGGTTCATGCCAAAGAAGATCACACGGTTCTGTGGGGCTTGCTTGACCATCAGGCCATCGGCACCATTGACGCGGTCAATGTCTTGCACCGGCATATCCTGCAGGAAGTTCACCTCACCCGACAACATCGCCGCAACGCGGGTCGCAGCGTTCTGGATGGGGGTATAGACAATCTCGGTCACTTCCATTGGGAACTGGTCGATGCCCCAATAGTTGTCGTTGCGCACCATCACGGTTTTGACGTCAGGCTCGCGGCTTTGAAGGACATAAGGTCCCGTACCGTTGGCGTTGGTGGTGGCAAAGGTGATCTCGCCACCCTCGAAATCCTGCACATTGACAGTGTTGTTTGCCTCGGCCCAGCCTTTGTCCAGAATGAACAGGTTGGTCAGGTTCGACGGCAGGATCGGGTTCGGACCATCGGTGACGATCTCCACTGTGTAATCGTCCACCGCGCGCACTTCGGTGATCGAACCGATCAGTTCTTTCATGTCCGAATTAGGCTGCTTGGCCCGTTCAAAGCTGAACACCACGTCTTCGGCGTTGAAATCCGCGCCGTCATGGAACTTCACGCCTTCGCGCAGTTTGAAAACCCATACATTCGGATCATCGGCCTTGGGGCCCCATTCGGTCGCCAGCGCAGGCTCGAATGCTCCGGTCACGTCGCGAATGATCAGCGGCTCGTACATCTGGTGCCGTATTGTGTGTGACGGGCCTTCGTTTTGCGAGTGCGGATCCAGTGTCAGTGCATCACCAGCACGCGCCCATCGCAGCGTTTCAGCCGATGCGGCACCCGCCATCAATGCGGTCGCACTGGCAGCGATCATCAGGTTCTTCAGGATCATTATAATCTCCCCGTTTATTCGTTAGTACCGTCCCGTGGAACGGCAGACCGGTTTTGTCGGTCTTGGTAGTGCTGATCATCCAGATCATTCTAAAGGTTGCAACACCAGATTGTGAACTATTTGGATTTCCGATCAAATTTGAAAAGCCGACATATCGCGAACACCCGATTCAGCGCAGAATGACCGAGCGTTGATGCGGATCATCCGGGAAAACGCGCCCGGATTGGACGCATTGAAAAATATGCCGGAACACCAGGCCCGCCTCGCCGCCCGGCGAAACCGGACCAAAATACTTGTGGCCGGTGGGGGTGTCATAGGCCGTATTGATATCGTCGCAGTCGACCTGAAATATGTTATGCGGCGTCCGATCGATATTCTCTGGCCCCGTATGACCCAACCGGCGAGACGCCACTTTGTTCTTGAGGTTTGCTGCCTTGCTGGCCCGCAGCGCCAGATCGTCGGATGCGAAATAGACAACCACATTCCGCGACGCATGGCTGACCAGCACACCGGGCTCATGTTCATGCACGGTTTCATTGACGACATCTGCGGCGACCATGAATGTGTTGCGGAACAACAGCGGCACGCCCGACGCCAGATCATACCGATCCCATTCCATCAACGTCTGGCGCAAAACCCGATTGCCCATCGAATGCGCCAGAAGGTTGATCCGTTTCAGGCAGGGGGCGGATTCGGGCTCGTTATCCTCACTGTTGCGCCATTCCAGAAAACGCTCCAGCACCCGCGCAAAGGAAAAGCCGCTCTGGTCTGCGGATTTCTGATCATCCCAGTACTTCTGAACGATGCCTTGCTTGGCATCGCTGGGCCAGATCAGGGGCAATACCATCACCTCTTCAGGTTTGGCCTGATCGCAAAGACGCTGAAGCTCAGCCGTGGTTTCGAACACGTCGTCGGGCAGGTTATTGAACCCGTGAAGATACAGCAGGATCTGGCGGCATTTGTTGTCACGCACCCGCCGCAGCAGCTCTTTGCTGGTTATTTCGGTGTGATGTTCATCTTCGCCCTTTTCACAGTAAAACACCGAATTTGAAGGCGCATTGTTGTCCAGATCAAAGGTAAAACGGCGTCCTTTGCGGGTGCGAATACTCTGGGTCGGGAATCTGTTCGTGATAAAAAGCATGATAACCCCCTCTTGTTCAGGATGGAAACAGACTAGCAAGCCGGCCGCGCTGGTGACACAGAAAACCTGGAACCGTGGCCCTTACTTTGGTCGTGTTTATGCGAGCAGATTCATGTCGAGCGATTGGCAATACTCAAGCTGGTATCTAGGATGAATCGCACATACACATTTACATTCGGTAAGCAATACAGCAGTTGAAGTACTCACCGGCTTGCGAATATGAGGGCAAAGGAATGAAGATTGCAGTTGTAGGTCTTGGATATGTGGGATTGTCCAATGCGGTGCTATTCGCACAGAACCACGATGTCACGGCAATCGACATTTCTGAAGAGCGGGTACAAATGGTTAATTCCGGCCAATGCCCCATCGTCGATGCCGAACTGGAAGATTTTCTTGCCAACCGAACGCTTTCGCTCAGGGCTACTACGGAACCGGCCTTCGAAGATGCCGAATTCGTCATCGTGGCAACCCCGACGAATTATGACGCCAAATCCAACTACTTCGACACCTCAAGTGTCGAAGCCGTCGCCAAGCAGGTGAATGCGATCAACCCCACGGCCACCGTCATCATCAAATCGACGATTCCTGTGGGGTATATTCAGTCGCTGCGTTCCGATCTGGCCAGCGACAACTTCATTTTCTCACCGGAGTTCCTGCGTGAAGGGCGCGCGCTTTACGACAATCTGCACCCGTCCCGCGTGATCGTCGGCGAACGATCGGATCGGGCGCGCGTATTTGCCGAGCTTTTGCTTGAAGGTGCCGTGACCAAAGATGTGGACGTCCTTTTTACCGACCCGGATGAAGCCGAGGCGATCAAGTTGTTTTCCAACACCTACCTCGC
This sequence comes from Ruegeria sp. CDSA033, assembly GCF_059612305.1. Taxonomy (NCBI): domain Bacteria; kingdom Pseudomonadati; phylum Pseudomonadota; class Alphaproteobacteria; order Rhodobacterales; family Roseobacteraceae; genus Ruegeria; species Ruegeria sp. CDSA033. Next base: position 123,657 of record NZ_JBXWQI010000013.1, read on the forward strand.
CATGCGGGTGGCCTTTTTCAACGAGCTCGACAGCTACGCAATGGCCGGTGGCATGAACACCCGCCAGATCATTGAGGGTGTCTCGCTGGATCCGCGCATTGGTAGCCACTACAACAATCCGTCCTTCGGGTATGGGGGCTATTGCCTGCCAAAAGACACCAAACAGCTTTTGGCCAATTACAGCCATGTTCCGCAAAACCTTATTCGTGCCATCGTGGACGCGAACCGGACGCGGAAGGACTTTTTGTCCGATCAAATTCTGATGAAAGGCCCACGCGTCGTCGGTATCCATCGGCTGGTCATGAAAGTCGGTAGCGACAATTTCCGTCAGTCTTCCATTCAAGGCATCATGAAGCGACTGAAAGCCAAAGGCGTCGAGGTCATCGTTTATGAACCGACGTTGGAAGAGGATGAATATTTCCGCTCTCGTGTCGTATCGGATCTCGAAGCCTTTAAGTCCGAATCCGACTTGATCGTTGCCAACCGGCACAGCCCCGAACTTGAAGATGTCGCGGACAAGGTGTTCACCCGTGACTTGTTTGGCGCGGACTAGACGGTTTTCACTTGCTCTGCATTTCTGCGCAATGACATTATTGATTGGGTTGATAGGATCAAAAAACCGACGATCAGTTTTGTTTGGTAATCTAAGTTGACAAGGCCGCAACCCTTGCCGGCACGGCAATAGGCAACGCTTGCAGAATATAGTATGCGGCAGAGCGCGTGATCCCAGCCGCGCGTTTTCAAACCAATGTCACACTAAACTCGGTGCGCAGTTCAACCCTTGGTCCCCTGTCCGCGCGCGTATTTGTCTTCGTAGCGCACGATGTCATCCTCGCCCAGATACGTGCCGGTTTGCACCTCGATCAGGACCATCGGGACCGTTCCCGGGTTTTCCATCCGGTGCATTGCCCCAAGAGGGATATAGACAGATTGGTTCTCGGTCACCAATTGCTCACGATCATCGATTGTCACGCGGGCGGTACCCTCGACAACAATCCAGTGTTCGGATCGGTGGAAATGGCTTTGCAGGCTCAACGATGCGCCGGGGTGTACATAGATACGCTTGACCTGAAAACGCTCTCCGACCACCAGGCTTTCGAACCATCCCCACGGGCGGTGATCCTTCGGGAACGCCGTCGCCTGCGGCGCGCCTTTTTCCTTTAGCGTGCTAACCGCTTTTTTGACATCTTGCGCCCGCGACGCATCGGCAACCAGAACCGCATCATTCATCGCCACAGCGATAATGTTGTCCAGCCCGATACCCACGATTTCCAGCTGTTCGCTGTCCGACCGCAAAAGGGTGTTCTGGCAATCAATCGCCGTTGCCCCCCCACTGGTCACCACACCTTGTGCGTCCGGGCCGCTTTCGCGCCATACGGCGTCCCAGCCGCCCAAGTCCGACCATGCGGCGCCGAAGGGCACAACCGACAGGTTCGTTGCCTTTTCCATCACGGCATAATCGATCGAAATGTCTTCGGCCTGCGCCCAGCTTTCAGGGTCGAGACGCAGGAACCCCAGATCCTGCTTTGCTTTTTCCACCGCTGTCTTGACCGGCTCGATCATACCGGGGGCATGCGCCTGGAAGGCCGCAATGATGTCTGCCGCCCGGAACAGGAAAATCCCTGCGTTCCATTTGTAATTCCCGGCCTCCAGCATTTCTGTCGCACGGGCGAGGTCTGGCTTTTCGACAAATTTCTTCAACGGAACAGGCGCACCGTCACCGTCCGACCCAGCGGCCAGTTCAAGGTATCCGTACGCTGTTTCCGCATGTGTCGGGGTGATGCCAAAAGTCACCAGTTTGCCCTGCGCAACCGCCTCCAAACCCCGTGCAACGGCGGCCTGAAATTCAGCTGCATCCGGAACCACGTGATCGGAAGGGGCAACCAGCAATACAGCAGCCTCGTTCTTGGCAGAAGCATGCACCGCCGCCGCAAGAACCGCTGGCGCTGTGTTGCGGCCCTCAGGCTCAATCATGATCGTGCCGGGGTCAATTCCAATAGCCTGCAGTTGTTCTGCGACAATGAATCGAAAGTCCGAGTTGGTCAGAACCACCGGTGGTTCAAAATCCAATTCCGCGTTTGCCCCTGACAACCGGCGGGCAGATGCCTGAAACAGGGTCTCATCTCCTACCAATGGAACGAATTGCTTCGGGTAGCTCTTTCGAGACAAGGGCCAGAGGCGCGTACCGGAGCCCCCGCAAAGAAGGACAGGACAGATCAACATAAAATGCTCAATAATTTGACGCGGTTCCTAATTTTCCTATTGAAACCGTCATGACCTGACAAGGCTTGGCTTGATTTGGTCGAAAAAAAGGATGTCCTGTGCCGCGAGCGTGGGTGAGTTTCCGAAGCTGTGTACCATCGAGAATTTTGCGTGCTTTCGAACCTGGTTCGGCGTGAACGGCGCTAAGGACGGGCACTTATGAATGTAGGCTCACCACCGTCCAGGCAGACTGCAGTCAGTACGCCGGTGGCAAAGGCGCCGGTATCCACAGCAATCCGTCCGCGCCGTGCTGTGGCTTGATCGACAATTGTGTGACCATAAACAACCCAAACACCGTCTCGCCTGTCGGTAGTTCGAAATTCTGGATGGCCCCACATCAAAGTTTTTTCGGGTTGCTGATCGGCGGGCGTACTCGGATTTGCACCAGCATGCGTCACAAGGACGTTGCCGGAATAGTCAAAGGTCCTTAATTCCGCGATCCATTGGACCAGCTCAGGTCCCATTTCCGCCAAAAGATTGCCTCGGCAGGCGACCATTTCAGCAGCGGTCATCTCGGCGCGCACGTTCCGGACATCAAATGAAGCCAACGTCTGCAGGCCACCATAGCGCAGCCAGCGCGGGCCATATTCCTCAGGGTCACGCAGGAAATTCAACATCATGTCTTCGTGGTTTCCCTTCAGACAGATGAAATCCGGGCGGTCTTGGATCAGACGTAGAACGTCAGCACTGTTTTCGCCGCGATCGATATAATCTCCTACAAGGATGATCCGATGATCCCGAGGAATCTGAAGCAACAGTTTCTGCAACTGCTTTATGCAGCCGTGCACATCACCAATGACACAGGTCGGCGTATCCGGCATAGGAGCAGGAAAGACCGCGCGTCGCCCGAAACGTTGAATCAGCGATGACAGCACGTTAAGGGTGCCTCCTGAGTGGCTGCAGCGACCGGCTATCATTGAATTCATGGGTCGGCGGTCAAGACCCAAGGCGTCTAACATTTGCGCGCCGGTCTAAGCAAGCTTCATTCAGGCTGTCCGGCAGGCAGGAATTCCCATTCTGATGATCTCTGTGCCTTTTATCCTGAAAACGCCGTTGATCCGGTTACGCCCTTTTTCCATGAACCACGTCTTAAGCGGCTCGGGATAATACGCGGCCATGATGTGACTGAAATAGTCAAAGTCTTTTGGGGCAATCCGCCGGCCACTGCGCGAAGGTCCATGGAATCCAAATGTTGTGTCAGGGTTCACACAGGTTCCGGGAAGGCCCAGAAACATCGTGCAGGTTGAAAAGCAGACACGTCCCCGAATTTCGACTTGAATGCCGTTTTTCTGCAGATTTTCGATTTCGATCAAACGGTCATGCAGATAACCGCCTCGGTCGCTGCCAACAACCATCAGCCCGTCAGCTAACGTGGGCGAAGGGACAGAAGTCGCCGAGGTCAGTACTCCCGCAAACAGTGCCGCCACTATAGCTTTGATTCCGCGGTGCTTAGGTTTGCAATACGCTCTGGCCGACGCGCGCTGAGGGCGAAAAAGATTCCTTTTTTCCAGCATTTCGAAGCCTCCGATTCCAGTTGCGGACCGGATCAGAGGTAAAACCGCGTAGTGCGTTCCCTGTGAGCGGGAAAAGTCAAAATTATGTTTTAAATCAAAAGTTTAGTTATAGTTTTCTTAAACTTTTTGATTTCCGGCTGCTCTATCACCGGAGTTTGTTCAGCTGAAAGCAGTTCTGACCGCAAGCCTATCCAATTAGCATACAACCGTAGTTCAGCTCTGGTTCACAAATGCAGTGGGGACTTCGTTCGTATCGGCAAAAGCAGCGCGACAACTCGAACCCACATTGCACTTGGAGGACAAATTAGCAGAAATTTTCAATCGCGTCCAAAAGCCGGATGGGATGAAATGGATTTTACCGCCCAAGCGGTGATCAAGCGATCCTTCGGCAGCGCTCTCAAATCTCAAAAGTGACGTAAACAGGTCTGAGACAGATGATCAGCTATAAAGTGGCTTGTTGTTCACCTGGTGCCGTTCCACCAACTTACGCATATGCTTGCCCTTTTTGGGAATGTAGCGTGCGGAAATCGCCTCGAACTGCGGATCGCAACATTCGGGAAACAAGTCTTTGATTTCTTGTCGGGCTTCTGGAGATACAGTCCTGAGTGCCTCGGGGCCGGTAAACAAGCTTTCCGTCAGCGCCCCGTTGGACCAGATGAGCTCATGCCGATCGAACAGAATGTGAAAGTATTCGACGCTACCCGCGGTGTCGGGCAGAAAGTCGATGCCATCCAAAGGCAACAGCTTTTTTGCCGGTATCAAAACATCCTGACACTCAAACATGCGCATGGCGACAGCTGATGACACCAAAATGCGGTGCTGCTGGGACACAATTAGGTCCTGCTTTGGATACCCATCACCCAAGGCATTCACTCGGATTAGGATAGGCCGAAGCCGTGGCTGAGCTTCAATCTCTTCACGGCTCAGTTTACGCGATCCGACCCAACGAACCGGTTTAAATCCGTGATCCTGGGTGAGAACCTGATCGCCTCCCCGCAGATCCTCTATCGGAACTGGCCCTTCCTGTGTTTCGATCAATGTTCCGGCCGCAAAGCACAAAACGTCCACAAACTCGCCGTCTGCATTTGTGGGGCCGGTCACGGACTGGTCGATGGTAATGGTGTTCGACCCGGTATCGTTCCAAGCGTCTGCAATTGCGGCGGAATTTACCGTCATTCCGTTGAACAATTCCAGCGGTACAAGCGCGCCGTTATCTGCCTTCACGCCAAAGAGTTGGATTGTTCCGTCCGGCTCAACGACCAAACGAACAACTGGTTCACCGTTGGTGTTTCCAAGCTGCCAAACAGCTGGTGTATCGATTTCGTACCTGTCCCCGTCAGCAAAGCGAACAGTTTGACCCTCGGTACCATTGACTTGTCGTTGGAATTGCAGCTCATTCGGCGCACCTGCGGGTCCTCCAACAAACAAATCCACACCATTGATCTGCAGGCTAAAGCTGTTGTCGAGAGAGTCGAAATCAATATCAAAACCGCCACCAGGAGAAGTATCGGTGAACGTAGTACCAACGCCGCCAGAGATGTTGAAGTTTGCCATGTTGCTTTCGACCTGCCCCGAAAAATTGATGTCTTTTTTTGCCACTTAGGTCGGCTTACCAAATCATGATATGGCTTGTTTCTGTTCATTGGGGAAGATTTTTCGTAAATTTCGCCGCCCCTTCGCCCAAATCTGTAGAATTACTTGTGCGAGGTCATGAACCTGAGCCCGCGAGATTACCTTGCCTTGCGTCCCTGCTCGGTCAGTTGGCGGCAACACACCGACATGGCGTTGCTTGCCAATAAGTAAGAAATTGGAGCGGCATCAAACCGCGACAGATTCAAAGCGCTCCCAGTACCTCCAATAGTTGGGCCGCCTTGCGCCGTTTTCTCCACTTCCCAATCTGCCACCGGCAGCATTCTTTGGAGAAAGGCTGTCTCGTTGAACGTAAACGGGTGAATATGAGGGTTCGATATTGGCGTCTGTCGGTGGTATTCGGGCTTCCAGACCCCAAAGCTCATGCGTCGCATATTCGGAAAAGCTGTTCTGGTCGTCGTATTTGACCATTTTGCCGAACATCAATTTGCCCCAGTTAGTTACTTCTTTCAGGTGTTCTAGTATTTGATTTTCATCTCCGCTTCCAATCCACGCGTCTATTGCCCGACCGGGCCAAATAGTTGCTAAACGGCTGGAAAAGAGCGCCGGTAGCACGAAGATAGAAAACCAGCAAAGGTCGCATTGGCGCTCTCTACCCTTGGATGCACTTACTCCGTAGCTGCGGCTGGTGCAGCTTCATCACCCCCTGCATCCTCACCGCCTGACCTCATCATGAAGATAGCTAAGACAACAACAATCACTGCAGCGATTATTATGTAGTTCCTGTTCATATCTATTCTCCTAGAACTGTGAGCAGCACCCACGGCGATGCGATGCCGCAGATTTAGGCAATGGCTTGCTTGTCGGGCGCCATGTTGGAAAGCTGCTCGTAGTGTTCGACCGCCGACAGGTACTCTTCCAGCTGCTTACCCTCGTCAGTATCAGGCTCAGAATCCCAAAGGTATTCAATCTCCCGGAGAGCAGCACGGTACTCGGTTAGGGTGCGAACAATGGTCATGGCATTACCTCAAAGAATAAATCAATGCTTGGACTCATACCTGAAAACGCGCGATTCTGGTAGGTGCCTGGCCAGGGAGTATGTAAAGTACAGGAAATTCTCTCGCACTGAATTCGATATTCTTGTCTGACGTCAGGGCCAATGGGACAGTTTAGGTCGCTTTGATAAGAGAGGTTTTCTGGCACATCGTAACCACCAA